>CAJWBW010000213.1:0-3785 GCA_913020415.1 uncultured Phycisphaerae bacterium
TCTGGCACCTCGATCCCACGCTCGGCCATGACGCCGCGGGGATCCGCCTTGAACCGCTCCTTCAACCCATCATCGGCCACGCAGGCATCCAGCAGTCGAACGAGATCATTGTGTGCTTCGGCCATGTGCTCTCTCCTTCACGCAGGATTTCTCCCACGAACCACGTACTTGCAAGCATACAATTACACCGTGTGCGTGCTCGCACCCGCTTCATTCCAGTGAACCTGATCATCATGCTCGATACGACCAAGAGCCAGACAGGGCTTGTTCGTGTCATATGATCCGACCACCCACCGCTCATTGAGCATGGCTTCAAGAGACTCCATCACCTGCCTGAGCGACGGCTGCCGGCCACCGCCTCCGTCGGCACAGTACCGCTTGATTCGTTCGACGATCTTCGAAAGGTCCGATTCCTCTGCAAGCACTTCCGACAGCATCCCGTAGTGGCCGGTGAGGATCAGTCGATCCTGCCCTCGAACCCAATGTGCTTCACGCACGACCTTCCCCTCGACGAAGACAGGAAGCACTTCCCGATCGACGTCGTCCAGATTGAGCGTGAGAACATTCAGCGTCTCGAGGGCCCATTCACGCTTCGTGGCGGTCAACTTCCCCAGCACCTGCTTCAGGGAGGGCGGAGCATCGGTCTTCGTGGTCGGAGGACCAGGGCCATCGTGGGCGAACCCGCCCTGGGCGAGCCAACGCCACGCCGCCTCCGGGGTCATCCGCACACCGGATGCCCCGGCGATTCTGACGCAATGCTCCTTCAGGTCCTCGAACCGACCTTTGGCCGCGTACCAGAAGTCGGCGAAGCGGATGTGCTGCCGGATCCGCCGCAACTGAGTGTCTGCGTAACTCGCCTTCAACCACTCCGCATCCCGGGGTTCATCGAAGAGATCGTTGAGGATGTAGGCCAGTTCCCTGGCGCCGGCGTGCGTGATGGTGAGACCGGCGGCGAGAATGGGGTCGGCGAATCCCGCCGCCTCGCCCACCAGAAACCAGTTGTCCCCGTAGAGCCGCTCGGAGGTGAACGACCAGTCGGTGGTGGTTTTGGTTGTCCCACGCGGCGTGGCGTGTTCGATCAGACTCGAGATGTGTGCATCGTTGGCGATGGCCTGCCGGTACAAGGCGTCAGCAGACAGCCCGCTGGTCTTGTAGTGATCGACGGGACAGACGAAGCCGATCGACGCCCGGGTGGGGCCGAGCGGAATGAACCACATCCAGCCCCCGGACTGGCTCATGACCTGGACGCGGGTGCCACCGACGCCGATCTCGGCCGCCCAGTCGGCATTCTCCCAGTAGTCCCACATCGCGATGTTCCGCAGACTGGATTCGGCCTTGGTCTTCACCCCCATGCCTCGGCGAAGCACGCCGATGTGACCGGAGGCGTCGATGTAGTAGCTCGCGGTGACGATGCGGCCGTCGCGCAGTTCGAGTGATTCGACGCGGTCCCCATCGCGGTGGATCTTCACCACCTGGGACTCCTCCATCACGGCCGCACCGAGTGCTTCCGCGTGCCGCAGCAGAATGTCGTCGTACCGCGCGCGATCCGCCTGGAAGGCGGTGAATCGCCGCGGCCCTTCATACCGTCCCGGACGGTCGATCCGCTCGACTTCCCGTGGGTCGATGAAGTCGAAATCCCAGAGTTCCTCGGTCGTGCCCCAGCGGTAGGTCGCGCCGACCTTGAGGGGGAACCCCGCATCTTCGATCTGATCCCAGCATCCCATCTCATGGATGATGCCGGCGACGGCGGGGAGTTGGCTCTCCCCCACGTGGTCTCGTGGGAACTTTTCCTTCTCAAGCACCAGCACCCGGCGATGAGGTGCGTACTTGAGAATCAGGGACGCGAGGGTAGAGCCGCCGGGGCCACCGCCGATGATGGCAACGTCAGTTTCGATGCCTGCGTGCTGCATGTGTATCAGTCGATTCCGGTCTGCAGATGTTCACAGAAGAAATAGCCTTGGGATCCGCCATGAGGCGAGCCTTCATAGCATTGCCCTTCAAAAGGCGGCAAAGAGGTCGGCGAGTTGGTTTCGTTGTTCAGTCATGGTTCGTTTCTCCAGAAGGAAGTGGCGGGGAGATTCAGAGCCTCGCAGAAAGTACCCCCCGCAGCGTTGCCCAACCCATCATCCGAAGGATCAAAGCTGCCGCCGCTTCACGGTGCTGTCGAATCGGATGCCGGTGGATCGTTCGGCGCGGAGGCGTCACGGGACGTGGACTGGGGCTCGGGTTCCGCAAGTGATTCGACGGACGGCCCGCCATCATGCAGCGTATCGTCGAAATTGTCCTGCAGCCCATCGGCCGGCGACGGCGCCGGCTCCCGAAGCCGCTGGAAATCGTCCGCCGTACCCCATTCAACACCGGCGTGCCCCAACAGGCAGCCCGCAGCCTGGGCGAGCTGCACCAGCGCAATCTGGTACTGCGCTTCTGCGGTGACCGCCTGGATCTGCGAAGAGGAGAGCGCCTGCAGTGCCTGTGTCACATTGCTGCTGGGAATCTGACCACGATCGAACAGCGTTCGGTAGGACTCGAAGAAGCGTCCAGCGGCCTGCTGCTGGTACTGCGTCGTGATGATCTGCTCCCACCGTGTCTCGCAGGTGTCAATGGCGTTGAGCACCTCACTGGTCACGGTGATCTCCCGATCCCGAATGTCAGCGATCGACTTGAGCCGCCGCAGCACCGACGCCCGGTAGTTCGAAATCGCGATTTCGTTGCCGATCGGCACGCTCGCCCGGAGACCGACGTTCCATCCGCCGGGCTCGTCTCCACCGAAGAGATCCTGATTGGCTTCGGACAACGACAGTCCGGTGGAATCGAATCCGTTGAACGTCCAGCCACCGAAGACGTCCACTTCCGGCAGTACGAGGTTGTCCTTGACCATGACATCGATGGTTCGCTCGATGCGGGCGTATTCCAACTGGAGCAGATCCGCCCGGTTGTCCAACGCGAAGTCGACCAGCACCTTGGGGTTGAAGTCGTAGTCGATCAGCCGAGGCTCCGTCGCCGGCTCAAGCGCCAAGGATCCGTCCAGACTCACATCCGGGTCCTGCATGACGACCTTGAGGGTGCGGATGGCCAGTCGGAGCATCCGTTCCGACTCGAGTACGCTGTCGACGGAGGCGGCCAGCGACACCTCGAAGTTGTAGACGTTGGCGATCGAGCCGCTTCGAAGTCGGACAAGTTCGCGCTGCTCGTCGAGGAGATCCTTGGATGTCTTGTACATCTCGACGTGGATGGCCAGACTCTTTCGAGCGACATACAGATTCCAATAGGCGATCTCAGCCGCCACCAATTGATTGATCACCGCGAACTGCGCAGCCCCGCGAGCAGCTCCGAGATTGGCCGACGCCAGCACGATCGACGCCTCGTTGTAGTCGAAGCCGGCTCCACGAAGCAGCGGCTGCGTCATGCGGATCTCCGGTTGGGCGGACGCGGTATCCAGCGCGGGGAAGCCAGCGGAATCCTCACTCGCAGCCCCCATCGACCAGTCAAGGCTGACCATGCCACCGGTGCGAAGCGGAACGTTCAAGCCGGGATTGACCACCAGTCGATCGGAGGTGGTCGGACTCGTTGCGCCGTAGTACGAAGGACTGATCGTGCGTTGCTGCTCGACACTGGCCGTGAAGGTGGCCTGGAACTTGGCCTCTTCGGCCCGCAACTCCTCCGACGCCACATCCGTACCAATCAACGTGGCCTGGATGCCGAGATTGTTGGCCAAGGTACTCCGACGAACCGCAGGGAGATCGATCGACATCGGCTCGCCCGGCTCCAGCATGGTGACGATGCGG
>CAJWBW010000214.1:0-3783 GCA_913020415.1 uncultured Phycisphaerae bacterium
CCCACGTCGCGGAGGCAGGACAGCATGCGATGGATCTTCTGGTGCGCCTCGAAGAAGTCGACCGCATCCTCCACCGTCATGGAGAGGACGTCGGCGATGGTCCGGTCCCGCCATCGGATCTCCAGGGTCTCCGGGTTGTAGCGGCTGCCCTGGCAGTCGTCGCACGTCACGAAGACGTCGGGCAGGAAATGCATCTCGATCTTCTGCACGCCCTGGCCCTGGCAGGACTCGCACCGTCCGCCCTTGACGTTGAAGCTGAATCGTCCCGGCTCGTAGGCGCGGATCTTGGCCTCCCGGGTGGCGGCGAACAGCTTTCGTATTCCGTCGAAGATTCCGGTGTAGGTGGCAGGATTGGATCTCGGCGTTCGACCGATGGGTGACTGATCGACCGCCACGACGCGGTCGACGGCATCCAACCCCTCGATGCGGTCATGCTCGCCCGGGATGTCACGGCTTCCGTGCAGTTGCTGCATGGCGCCACGAAGCAGAACCTGATTCATGAGGGTGGACTTTCCGGAGCCGGACACGCCGGTGACGCACGTCATCGCCCCGAGGGGGAAGACGGCGTCGATGCCCTGCAGATTGTTCGCCGCGGCGCCGCGCACCGAAATGGCGACCTTCGGATCGAAGGTCCGCTTCCCGGAGGTGGGCTCGATGCTTCGTTCGCCGGACAGGTAGCGTCCGGTGAGCGAGTTCGGATCCGCCAGGAGATCATCCACCGTTCCCTGTGAGACGACGTTCCCTCCGTGGACTCCGGGACCGGGGCCGATGTCGAGGACGTGGTCGGCGGACCGGATCATGCCCTCGTCGTGTTCCACAACGACCACGGTGTTTCCGATGTCCGCGAGATTGCGAAGCGTACTGACCAGTCGATCGTTGTCGCGCTGGTGCAGTCCAATGGTCGGTTCGTCGAGTACATAGCAGACTCCGACGAGGCCGGAGCCCACCTGGGTCGCCAGGCGGATGCGCTGGGCCTCGCCGCCCGAGAGGGTGTTGGCGGCCCGATCGAGTGAGAGGTAGCCCAGTCCGACCGATTCCATGAATCCCAGTCGGGACCGGATCTCCCTGAGAATCGGTTCCGCGATGACGCGACGCGAGTCGTCGAGCGGGGGGTCCTGCAGGATGGCGGCAGCCCGTCCGATCGTCAGCGCGGACAGATCGGCGATGGATTGTGGTCCCTCGATGGTGGGCAGCATGACCGCGAGCGACGCGGGACGCAGTCTCGCCCCACGGCAGGCGGGGCAGACCGTGGTGCTCATGTAGGCGCGGAGCCGCTCCCGCATCGAATCGCTTTCGGTCTGCTTGAGTCGGCGTTCCAGCATCGGGAGGATGCCCTCGAAATGGAATGTGCCGCGCTTCTTGGGGCCATCCGTTCCGTGGAGCAGGACGCGTCGCTGCTCCTCGTCGAGTTGGGCGATCTTGCGTCCGCTCGGCACCGCCATGCCCTCGCAGAACTTGCGAAGTTGTCGGGTGTTCCAGGCGTTCATCCTCCGGCCCCGTCCCACCATGGCGGGAATCGCCTTCGTGCTGACCGGCATGGACTCGTCGGGTATCACAAGGGCGATGTTGAACTCGTCGATCGTTCCGAGTCCGTCGCAGGTTCGGCACGCCCCGGCGGGGGAGTTGAACGAGAACAGCCGCGGCTCAAGTTCGTCCAGATTGCACTGCGGGTGATCGGGGCAGCTCATGCGGTCGCTGAACCGGTGCTCCGCATCGCCGTCGAGCACGAGGAGGCGTCCCTCGCCGATTCGGAGCGCGGTTTCGACCGAGTCGGCGAGTCGTGGCCGGATTCCGCTCTTGACGGTGACCCGGTCGATCACCGCCTCGATGTCGTGTCGGACGTAGCGGCCGAGATTCAGGGGGTTCTCGCCGCCTTCGGCGAGGGCGGTCCGGATGTCGATGATCTCGCCGTCGACCCGGGCGCGGACGAACCCGTCCTTCTGGAGATTGACGATCGTTTCACGGTGGTACCCCTTGCGCCCCTGGACCACCGGGGCACACAGGATCAGCTTCGAGCCCTTCTCGAAGGTTGCAAGTCGATCGACGATCTGCGACGCCGACGTGGATTCGATGGGGCGTCCGCAGGTTCCCCGCCCCACGGGGGCCCAGCAGGTCGGGGTGCCGCAGCGGGCCATGAGCAGACGCAGGTAGTCGTGGATCTCGGTCGTCGTGGAGACGGTCGATCGTGGATTGTGCCCGCCGCTGCGCTGCTGGATGGCGATGGTCGGGGGCAGGCCCTCGATGGATTCGACGTCGGGCTTGCTCATCTGGGTGAGGAACTGACGGGCGTACGCGCTGAGCGACTCCATGTACTTCCGTTGGCCTTCGGCGAAGATGGTGTCGAAGGCCAGGGAGCTCTTTCCGGAACCCGACACGCCGGTGATGACCACCAGTCGGTCACGCGGGATCTCCACGTCGACCGAGTTCAGGTTGTGCTCGCGGGCTCCGCGGATCCGGATGTGTTTGGGGGAGTCTGCCATGGTCCGCAGGCCATGATAGGCAGCGTGGCGTCAGCCGATCTCGCGACGCTGGAAGAGGAAGATCCCGACTCCGAGGATCGCGACCGAATACAGACCCCCGTAGATGACCGATTCCAGCAGATAGCCTCCGGGAATGATCAGGTTCTGGGTCAACGCGTCCGACAGCCAGAGGATCTGGAAGTTCGGAAGGATGCTGTAGCCCATCCAGGAGAAGGTCCATTCCGCGATTTCAGCCCCCGTGACGCCCGGAACCTCCATGAGGGGCACCGTCGGAACGTCGATGATCTTGGTGCTCTCCTCGATCTCGCCCGAGGCCCATCGCATGACTCGGATGGTTTCCTCCTGCTTGACCATCCCCTGATTGCGGGCCAGCGTGAGCCAGTTGTCCTCGATGCGGGAGATGTTGCGGCCGAAGATCCAGTCCGAAAGCAGCCCGAGGATGAACAGTCCGACCGTCGTGACGAGGGTCATCAACTGCCCGAGCCGCGTGGAGACGGCGACGGCAATCGCACACAGCACGACGATCGCGGTCATGATTCCGATCACCGCCAGCCAGATCTGGTCCTTGAATCCACGAAGGAACGGTTGGCTGTCGAACTCCGGACCGAAATTCAGTGACAGCAGATAGGCGAAGAAGAGCAGCGGAGTCACGAAGCAGATCACGCTGCTGGTGAACACGGTTCCGTAGAAGTAGTTGCACCAGGCGGCCGCGGCCACCCCGAGGAGCAGGCCTCCGACGCCGAACACGACCACCGGCAGGTGAACCGGATCGCGGACGGTCTCCAGCACCGAATGCAGCTCGACGAGCATGAACGTGAAGGTCATGCAGAGTCCCACCAGCACCATGGCGGCGGTCACGCCGATGAACTTCCCGATCACGAATACCGGGCGGTTGACCGGCTTGCTGATCACGGTCAGGGCGGTACGGTTCTCGATCTCGCGTCCGAGCACGTTCGTCGCGATGAAGGCCGCAAGCACTGCTCCGGCCAGGAAGACCGTTGCGAGCCCGATGTCGATCAGCATCCGCTGGTTCTCGTCCATCGTGAAGGCCGAGAGGGGGTTGCTCAGCACGATGAGGACCATGGCCGCCACGAGGATCACCAGCATGATGGGCTGGCGAATGCTCTCGAAAAAAGTGTTTCTGGCAATGGCGAAGAGCTGCTGGAACATCGGGCTGGTGATGGTACCCGGATGGGGATGGGATGGTTCGGTCTCTTGGCCCCAAAAACCACGATGATCTGGAGAGGAACCCCGCTTGTGGGTCCCCATTTGAGGTTTTTTGCTACATTGCGACTCTCCGTCA
>CAJWBW010000215.1:0-3781 GCA_913020415.1 uncultured Phycisphaerae bacterium
CGGCGGTCGCAGCCGGTGGATCGTCACGATGAAGTTCATGCCCGTGAAGATCGATGCGAAACCGAGAATGAAGGCGCCGGTCACGGCGGGAATCACCCCGCCCATGGCCCCCACCTCGGGCCGCGAATCGGTGCTGTACGGCGTATAGAAGGTCCAGCCGGTGTCGAGTCCACCGCTGAAGAGGGCACCCACGAAGAAGAGGGCGCCGATGATCCAGAGCCAGAAGCTCGCCAGATTCAGCCGGGGGAAGGCGACGTCCTTGGCCCCGAGCATGATCGGAAGCACGAAGTTGCCCAGCGCGGCGGGAATGCTCGGAATGATCACGAGGAAGACCATGATGCCGCCGTGGAGCGTGAAGGCCTGGTTGTACTGCTGCTGGTTCATGATCGTCCCGCCCGGGGTCAGCAGCTGTGTCCGGACCAGCAGGGCGAAGACGCCGCCGACGAAGAAGGAGGACAGGACGGCGACCAGATACATGACGCCGATCCGCTTGTGATCGAGTGTGAACAACCAGGACCAGAGGCCCCGGGTGTGGTTGAGGTAGTTGTCGTCGACCAGTTTCGGCTGGTCGGGATTCAGTTCCAGTGTGGTCATCGTCAGCCACCTTCTTCCATGCTCTCAGTGACGACCGAGGCGGATGAGTTGACGGGAGGCATGGCAGGCTTCTGCACGTTGCCGTCCCCATCGATCCATCCTTCATCGGCGAGTCGGTCGAGATTCTTCATCATCAGCACCAGAGCCTCGACCTGTCGGGGCTTGAGCTGGGATGCAAAGTTGCTGGGCATCACGTTCGCGTAGTTCTCACGGACGACCTTGCCGGGGTTGAGGATCGACTCCCGGAGATAGTTCTCGGGGAGTTCGTAGTCGCCGCCCGGGCCCATGTAGTCCTGGAGGGATTTGCCGTTGGTGAAACCGCCCTCTCCCCGGGCGACACGATCCCAGAGGCCCTTGAAGGTGGGCCCCGAGCGGGCTTCGCCGTTGAGCGAGTGGCAGGACGAGCAGCGGTTGTACAGCTTCGTCAACGCGTAGGTCGGCAGATCGGCGTCCGGCAGATCCTCGTACTCGCGGGCCATCTTGCCCATCTTCGCCTGGAACTCGTCCTCCGGGAGCACGTGCACCGTGGCCAGCATCTTGGAATGGTCCTTGCCGCAGTATTCGGTGCAGTACAACTGATACGAGCCCGGCTTGATGGCGGTGAACCACAGGCTGGAATACCGGCCGGGCACGACGTCCTGCTTCACCCGGAACGCCGGGACATAGAGGCTGTGGGTCACATCGGCGGACCCCATGATGAGACGCACCGGCCGGTTCAGGGGCACGTGCAGTTCGTTGCCCTCGATGACTCCGTAGTCGGGGTGGGCGAAGGCCCACGACCACTGCTGGGCGGTCACGCTGACTTCGTACGAGTTCTCGGGAGCCTCGCGCAGGTCGATGTAGCCGATCATGCCGACCCAGAAGATCGCGACCACCAGCCCGGTGGGGATGATCGTCCAGGTCAGTTCGAGCGCCAGACCGTGGGTCGGCCCCTCGGCCACAATCGTCTCGTCCTCGGACCGCCGCCGGTACTTGATCGCGAACCAGACCAGCACCACGGTGACCAGGACCAGGAAGATGTAGCAGATGACGTTGATGAACTCGAAGATCCAGTCGATCTTTCCGGACACGGATGAGGCTGCTTCCGGCATCCAGAAGGTTGCCGCCGTCGGATCCGCCGTCGTTGCGAGCGTTGTGATTTCGGCCAGAATCGACATCAGATCCCACCTCCTGCCGCCAACCCGTCGCTCGGATCCTGGCCTGAATACTTGGACCGGTACCCGAGCACGAGCAGACCGCCTGCGACCAGGACGATGGTGAGCACACCGCCCAGTCGCATGATCTTCCATGCATCCGCGATGTAACTGTTGCGATCCGGATCCCACTGGAAGCAGTTGAACAGCAGCAGCGTGTCCAACGGCGACCCGATCCGACCCTCTGAGGACTCCACCAGCGCCAGACGAAGATCACGCGGCTGGAACAGCACGTCGTTCATGTACAGCGAGATCCGGCCTTCGGGCGTGATGAAGATGATGCTCGCGGTGTGGGCGTACTCGCCGGACACCTCGTCGTAGCGGTAGCCGAATCCGACCCCGTCGGCGAGCCGCTTGATGTCGTCCTCCTCCCCGGTGAGGAAATGCCACCCGTCCGCGGCGGAATCGCGGCCGTATTCGGCGAGGTAGGACTTCTTCTTGTTCCGTGCGAGTTCTGGACCTTCGTCGGGGTTGATGCTGACCGTGACGATGTCGAACTCCTCCCCCGCGGACCAGTCGAGCTGCTTGAGCCCGTCGACCATTCCGTTGAGGGTCAGACTGCACAGCATCGGACACCGGTAGTAGTTCAGGGTCAGGATCAGCGGACGGTCCCGGTCCAGGTAGTCCTCGAAGGCGACCGGCTCACCGTCGGCGTCGACGAAGCGCAGGTCCCGGGGCACGTACTGATCCAGCTTCTGGGTGATCCCGACGCCTTCCATCTCCGCGGCCTCCTGACCGGGAAGCACGGCGGGCTGGGCCGACAGCATCGGAGCCGGGCAGAGCACGGCACCGCACACGGTCGCGACCGGGATCAGATTGCGGAAGGTGGTCATTGGTCTGCACCCCCGCCGTATTCGTCGATGACCAGTCGCACCGCCTGGTCCATGGGAATGCGCAGACTGCGTTCCCCGGTGAGTTCGCCGTCGGCGTCGGTCCAGGTCTCCCAATGGGCGTCCTGCTTGAGCGCTTCCACCCGGGCCTCGCGCATCAGCTGCGTGGCCTGCGTCCGGACACTGACGACCTTCCGCTTCGTCTCGCGGTGCACGGCTCCGTAGAACATCGCCGCGACGGCCAGGCAGATCACCGCGAAGAGGATGATGCTGCAGACGCCGATCATCCACGTCGACATCGGTCGAGGATCCTCGGTGTCGCCGGCGAGCTGGCCGTCAGGCAGGATGGACTGGTCGTGGGACATGGATCAGAAGTTCTCGAAGCTCAGTGATTCCGACAGCCTGGGATCGGAGATCGGTACGAGACTGCACCGACGCAGGTTGAACATCGTGCCGGAGAGCAGCAGGCTGAGCATGCTCACCGGCAGCACGAAATCGACGACGTTGAGCTGCCAGCCGATGCTGGCCGGCGTGACGGCGGCAACCAGTTGATCGTAGGTCTCCGCCTGTGCGAGGGCCACCTCCGGAACGGTAGGAATGACCAGCCAATAGACGTCCACGCACAGCATGAGGACCATCCAGCCGGCAATTAGGGCAATCGACCCCCGCAGCCGCTTGGGCCACCGGGAGACCAGCAGCAGGAACGGCAGCACAAAATGGCCGAAAATCAGGATATGGGACACCCAGAACCACGATCCCAGCTGCCGCGGGAAGAACCAGGAGGTCTCGATGGGGATGTTGGCGTACCAGATCAGCATGTACTGGCTGAAGCCGATGTAGGCCCAGAAGACGACTCCGAAGGCGAAGAGCAGCTTGCCGAGATCGTGGTAGTGCTCGCAGGTGATGGCTTCCCGGACCCGACCGGCCCGCTGGAGGCAGTACACCAGCACCAGCACGCAGGAGAAGAATCCCGTGACCGAGACGGCGAAGAAGTAGACGCCGAACATCGTGCTGAACCACTTCGGCTGGAGGGACATGATCCAGTCGTAGGACGCGAACGTCTGACTGAGGGCGTAGAGGATCATGGCCAGCGGTGCGAACCACTGCATGGTGTTCGTGATGCGGTAATCGCCGCTGGCATCCTGCCGCCTCGACAGTCGGAAG
>CAJWBW010000216.1:0-3737 GCA_913020415.1 uncultured Phycisphaerae bacterium
CGCTGCTTGTCGAGGTCCTTCACCATTTCCCGGAAGCCGCCTTCCTTGCCTCCGGCGTTCTCATAGCCGCCCTGACTCATCGCCCGCTGGGCGGCCAGGTCCTTCATTTCCGTATCCAGGGCGTTGTCGCTCGGATCCATCTGCATGGCCAACTGTCCGGCGGCGATCGCCTCGTTCCAGGCTCCGGCCGCCTTGGCGAGCTCCATGACCTGGATCACCTGGCTCCGGGACACCTTTTTGGCGCGGCTGACGAGCGTCAGCACCCGGATGGTGAGCATGTTGGCAAGCTCGAGCTGATCGGCCTCGACGGCGGCCGCGAGTGCCTTCACGGCCAACGCGGGCTGGTCGTAGCGCGAGAGCCAGGCGAGCTGGGCCGTGGCCAGCTTGTCCACGGGATGGGAACCATCGACTCCCTTGAGATCCTTGGAGGAGGCCTTCTTCCCACCCGATTGGAGGTGCTTGATGCCGACCTCGATCATCGCCTCGTGGGCGGAGATCAGCGCCGGATCGAGTTTGATTCCGTTCGCGTAGTACACGAGGGCCGAGACGAAGTTGGAGGAGTCCGCCATGTTCTTGGCGTGTTCGAACCACTTGCGTGCCTTCTCGGGCTGCGGGACGAACTCGATCTCGGAATCCGAGCCGTCATCGGAGCCTTTTTTACGGTTGAAGAGTGCCACGATCGTGCCTCGGCCAGATTGGAATGCCCATGCGTCCCGGATCTTCGTCGCCCGGTCCCGCGTCTGCCGTAACGGTATGGAGAATCTCCCTTCAGGTCAATCACGTTGCGCTCTGGTCGTGGCCCGTCCGGAGCCGTAGCATGTCCACCATGGCGATCGACGTACAGAACCTGACCATTCGCACCTACCCGGATCCCTGCCTGCGTGGGAAGGCCGCCGAGGTCGACCCGACCAGCGATGAGGTGCAGCAGGTTGCCGCGCGGATGATCCAACTCATGCACCAGGCCAATGGTGCCGGCCTTGCCGCCCCGCAGGTCGGGCTGTCCTGGCGACTGTTCGTCACCCGCAATCCGGACTCGGAGGACGGGGGACTGGTCTGGGCCAATCCCGTCGTCACGCCCCTCGAATCGCCCCCGGAGCCGGATACCGAGGGATGTCTCAGCCTGCCCGGCATCGAAGTCGAGATGACCCGCCCCAGCCGCGTACGGATATCCGCCGTCGATCCGTCCGGAACCCGGTTCGAGGTCGAGTCGGGCCTGATGGCCCGCGTCTGGCAGCACGAGATGGATCATCTCGACGGGGTGCTCATCATCGACCGCATGTCTCCCATGGAGCGCATCAAGAATCGACGTCAGATCAAGGCCCTCAAGAAATCGTCCGCTTCCTGAAACCCGGAGTCCCGAATGCGATTGGTATTGTTCGGCAGCGGTGAGTTCGGAGTGCCGACCTTTCAGGCCCTGGCCGCCGAGCACGACATCCTTCGGGTAGTGTCGCAGCCGGCGCGACCGGCGGGTCGTGGTCGTTCACTGCGTCCCACTCCCGTGTCGGAATGGGCTTCCGGCCGCGATCATCCCCTGGATGAAGTCCCGGACGTGAACGATCCGTCGGTCACCCGGTCCATTCGATCCCATGACGCCGACGCCTGGGTCGTCATCGCCTTCGGGCAGAAGCTCGGGCCCGAACTGCTGCTCGATCGTTTTGCCGTCAACCTCCATGCTTCGCTCCTGCCGAAATTCCGCGGAGCCGCTCCGATCAATCACGCCATCATCGCCGGTGAGGAGACCACCGGAGTGAGTGTGATCACGCTCGCCGACCGCATCGACGCGGGGGACGTGCTCGGAGCCGTATCCACCAGGATCCTTCCGGCCGAAACCGCAGGTGAGCTCCACGATCGACTCTCCTTGCTGGGGCCGGACGTCATGCTCGAGGTGCTGGATCGATACCGCCGGGGTGATCTCTCTCCGGTGCCGCAACCGGCCGCGGAGGCCACCGTGGCTCCGAAGTTCAGCCGCTCCGACGGCACCGTCGATTTTCTTGCGGACGCTGCCGCCGTTCGCAATCGAGTCCACGGACTCACGCCCTGGCCGGGATGCGATGTGGCCATCGCCGGACAGCGGATCCGCCTGCTCAGGATGGAAGTGGTGGAGGCCCCCGATGAACCGGCCGCTCCGGGATGCTGCTCCCCGGACGGCGTTGCGACGTGCGGGGCCGGATACGTGCGTCTGCTTCGGGTGCAGGCTCCCGGTGGCCGACCGATGGATTTTTCCGCGTGGCTTCGCGGCCAGCGCGGGCTGCACGGCAGTCCCCTGGAGATCACCGCTCCGTGAAGCTCTTCGCCGACACGCTGTGGGACCTGCTCGGACTCCGCCCGGCCGCGCATCGGACGGCGAGCCGTCGCCGGCCGGCGGCACGGTCCGCGGCACCGCCTTCGCGACGCACGACTCCGGCCCAGCAGCGATACGACGAACTGGTGGTCGAACTCAAGGCGGCATGGAACATCCGGATCCACAAGTGGAGATCCAGCACCAGCGGCTGCGCCTGGGAAGTCCGCGATCGAGCGGGAAACGTCACTCGGCTGATCGAATCACCGTATCCGCGCGGACCGATGAGCTGCGTCGTGTTCCTTCACGAGGTCGGGCACCATGCCATCGGGTTCGGACGGTACCGTCCCCGCTGTCTCGAGGAGTTCAAGGCCTGGGAGTGGGCCCTCGACACGATGCGGGAACGAAAGCTCAACATCACCGCAGCCGTGATGCGGCGTCATGACGATGCCATGCGGTATGCGGTGGCCAAGGCGTTGCGACGGGGGCTCAAGCGGCTGCCGGTCGAACTGACGCCGTACCTTCCCGACGGATTCTCCCTGCCGTCCTGACTTCATTCAGGCCAGCAGGTCCACGATGCCTTCTCCCCGCGACACAAGCTGTTGGACCACGTCCCGAGGAATCGGCGGTGGAGGAGGGCCGTGCCCGGCGTGATCGTCTCCGAGATCGGCCAACGCCGGTGCGAGCCGCGTCACATGCTCCGTTGGTCCGTGGGCCGAAGCCGAGTCCACCGGGTGCAAGGATCCGCCGGTGAAATCCACGTCGTGGATCGACCCGGGGCCGGCGGGATGCATCGACGTCCACCAGTTCAGCAGCCACCACAGACCCGGGGACCATTCGGTGCTGTCGGTGCAGTCCCAGCATCCTCCGTGATTGGGGGCATGATTTTCGGCCGAGGATTCCTCGGGCCCCACGAGAAGGCCCGACACGGGCGTCATCAGCCCCTCGGCCTCCGCATCCTGGAATGCCGACTGCAGTTCACTGACCAAAGGTGGAAGAAGATCCATGTCAGACAGTCTGCAGCTCCGTGTCCCGGACGGAAGCGGTACTTTGCGAGTCGAGACCGGCCGTCCGGTAAGAGCGGGAGGCGGCGCTTGCCGAGTTCCGTCTGGAGGGGGAGAATCGGTCACTCGATCTGGTCCGATTACACCGGCGGCACGCATTCAATGACCTCTCCCCTCACTCGAGAAGATCTCGGCTACGAACTGCCGGATGAACTGATTGCCCGCACGCCGGCCGAGCCGCGTGATCAGGCCAGACTCCTCGTCTACCATCGTTCGGATGGTTCGATCGATCATCGCCGCATTGTCGATCTCCCCGACTACCTTCAGTCCGGAGATCTGCTGTGCACGAACAACAGTGCCGTGGTCCCGGCCCGGCTCATCGGGCAGCGGGCCGACACCGCGGGTCGTGTCGAAGGCCTGGTGCTGCAATCCGCTTCACCTCCGTGGACCTGCAT
>CAJWBW010000217.1:0-3707 GCA_913020415.1 uncultured Phycisphaerae bacterium
GCTGGGCGACGCCGTCGATGTGGTCGGCGACTGCGGTGGCCATGAACTCGTGGCCCGGCTGCGACGCATCGAACCACCCCGTTCCGGCGACGTGCTCCGCCTCGCCATGGAGCCGGACTCAATGCACCTCTTCGATGAGGCCGGAAATGCACTTGCCGCGATCCCGTCCGGGACGTGACTAGAATGGTTCCATGGCGAAACCCAAGAAGCGCAAGAAGAAGCCCGGACACGCCCCGCCCCCGGTGAAGGTCGACCGGGCCGCCGTGCTCGAGGAGCTCGTGCAGTTGCGGGCGGAACTCGAGGATGGGGCCGAACCCGCCACCTGGGGACGGGCCCAGAAACTGCTGCTCTCGATCAAGGCCGATCCGTCGGAGACCGCCAGAGCCGTGATGGGACGCGATCTGCCCACACTCGACCATCTGCTGGCCACCCTGCAGGGACGCGAGACCGATCCCCTTCCTCCCGAGGAGGAGGAAGTGCTTCCCGAGTTCCCGGAGGAGGAACTTCGGAAGGCCATGAAGGCGTTCCGGAAACGGCTGAAGCTGACGAAGCTGGACCACGAATCGAAGTTGGGCCACAGCCCCCTGACGTCCGGCAAGGACGCCGCGTTCGATTCGATCCTTCCTCCCAACGAGTTCGATGAGGACATCTGGCGGGTGCTGGTCAAGCGCGGTTCCCTGGAGGAACTGGGTTACGGGTTCTATCGCCTTCCCCAGGTCCGCCCCGAGTTCTGATGACGTTCCGGAGACATGCCATGCTGTGCCGTCTGATCGCCCTCGTGGGAATGATCCTTCCCGGATGCCGATCCGCCCCCGATGCGTCCGATGCCGCTTCGACGTACGCCGAGTCCGCACGGTGGACGAACCGCCTCATCGTGCTGTCGGCCGCTTCGAACTCGGACCCGACATTCACCACCCAACGGCAGCGTCTCCGGGACATCGCTCCCGAACTCGTGGAACGACATCTGCTGGTGGTCGAACTGGTTCCCGGCCACGGCCGCTTCGGCGATCACTCCATCGACGACCGGGGAGTGACGACCCTGCAGCAGCGCTGGGACATTTCCTCCGGAGGATTTCAGGCTGTGCTGGTGGGCAAGGACGGCCGGGCCAAGCGACGCTGGGATGTGCTCTTTGATCCGACCGAGATGAACGAGCTCATCGACACCATGCCCATGCGGCAGGACGAGATGCGCATCCAGGCCCGCGACTGATCCTGAAATCGATCCGCATCGGGACGTGCGCCGCGACTACCGGTCGCGCCGCTGCTCGAAGAGCCAGTCCATCGCGCCGCCGTCCTCGGTCGGGCCGAAGGCGGTGTCCCACGAGTTGTGCCCCACCCCGGGAAGGGCGGAGTACTTCGGATCACCACCCGCCTCCCGCAACGCCTCGACGAGCACCACGGATCGTGCTTCGGGAACCACACGGTCGGCGGTGCCGTGGAACACCCAGGTCGGAAGTCCCACGAGCCGATCCATCTTCGACGGGTCGCCGCCGCCGCAGACGGGAACGATGGCCGCGAATCGTTCGGGCTGTCGCGCCGCGAGATCCCAGGTGCCGTAGCCGCCCATGGACAGACCAAGCAGGTAGACGCGATCCGGATCGATCCGCTCCTCGGCCATGACCTGATCGATGGCGGCGATGGCGGCCCGCATCGCGTGGGTGGGATCCGGGTTGTCGGGTTCGCGCCACCTCACCCAGGAGTCGTCCTCCGGGCACTGGGGCGCAAGCACGAAGCACCGCTTGTCCTTGAGGTGATCCGCACGCAGCACCCGATGCGGGAAGTGACCGAGTTGGGCGAGGTTGTCGCTGCCCCGCTCCCCCATGCCGTGCAGGAACACGACCAGCGGGGCCGGCTCCTCGCCGCCGGGGCGGCGGAGGCGGTAGCGGTAGGTCCGGGGCTCGCCGTCGACGTCGATGTCGACCGCCCCCGGTTCGTAGGTGTCCAGTGCGTCCTCCTCGCTCAGATCGACCACGAGTTCGGCCGCGAAGATGCCGTTGGGATCACCCCGCTCCTCCAGCGTCCGTCGCATCGTCTCCACCGTGCGCGGCACCCGCCCCCTGAAGAGGGTCTTGCCCGCCATCCTGACGACGACATTGCGATCGAGGTCGAGCATCGAGTCGTCGAGTCGGAACTTCAACTGCTTCGCCCCGCCGGCGGTGTGGATGCGAAGCACCTGACCCTTGCGGGAGACGACGACGCGTCGACGGGGGGCGGGCTCGTCGACGGCCAGCCAATAGAACCGGTCGTGCACGACATCGTCCTGCAACCAGACGATGGCTTCGGGTCGGAGGTCGCGATCGTGCTCGGCCATCCACGGCACGGCGACGGCGTCCTCACGCTCCATCCAGTGCCCCTTGCCCTCGTGGATCTCCACGTGGTGCACGTAGCCGGCGGGATCCATGCGCTGCAACGCGGCCAGTCGGTCCTTCCAGTCGCGGGCGATGTTGTTGCGGTTGTAGGCTCCGTCCTCGCCGCCCATGTGCAACGTGAACGGCAGGTTCCGCAGGCCCGCGGGATTGGTCTCGTTGGGGTGGCCGGCCATCATGGCCGCGGCCCCGAACCGGTCGGCCATCCGCGGTGCGAGCTGGTACACCCCGTCGCCTCCGGCGCTGTAGCCCATGAGATAGATGCGATCCGGATCGACGTTCTCGAAGACGATCAGGTTCTCGATCAACCGGTCGTAGAAGTCGTCGACGTGCCCCTGATGCCACATGTTCCAGGTGTTCGTCGGCGCCCGGGGCACGAGGTACACGCCTTCGTCCGGGGTGTAGAGCTTCTTCTGGTTGTTCCACTGCTGCTCGTTGACCTCGGCCGGCGCTCCCCCACCGCCGTGCATGGAGATGTACAGGCTGCGACCGTCGGCCGGCGCGTCACCGTGCACCTCGTACCAGTACTTCATCTCATGATCACCGAGCTTCAGCAGGCGGGCCTCGTGCTCGGCCCGTCGGGTCCGTCGGATCATCTCCGTGTGTTCGGCCCGCAGCCGCTCCATGGCGGCCTCGGCCTCGGTCCGCGTCAGCGGCGCCGACTCGTCGACCGCCGGCGTCTTCATCGAGATCAGCTGCTCGTCGTGCTCGACGGTGAACGCCATCGAATGCGAACCGCCGCCGACGATGGCAGTCGCCTCGCTGCCGACGGGAAGCAGCAGTTCGGCGTGGTCGTTGGCGTCGAACCGCTCGTCGCGGGTTTCGATCGCCATCGGCTCCATGCCCTCGATCTCGACCCGCACCGGAACGCGAATCCGGCGATCGTCCTCGTCCACGACGCGAACGCGGACCCGGGCCATGCCCTCGGGGACCGGCTGCCGATCGACCGTGTACCGGTCGGTGACGTCGATGCCGCCGACCGACGTGTCGCCGGGCCGCCAGCTCATCGGAAAGTGGATCGGGCTGTCCTGCCAGGTCACGGCGTAGATGGCGTTGCGGGGATCTTCGCGCGTGGCCGTCGCGGCCCGGCCGGTGAACCAGGCCCGATCGAGTTCCATGCCCGAGGGCTCCGCCGCACCCGTGAAGTGCCACGCCCCGTCGT
The DNA here is from genome assembly GCA_913020415.1 of uncultured Phycisphaerae bacterium. Lineage (GTDB taxonomy): Bacteria > Planctomycetota > Phycisphaerae > Phycisphaerales > SM1A02 > UBA854. The sequence goes on from CAJWBW010000217.1 coordinate 3,529, forward strand.
CCCAGACCTCCACCCAGGAGTGATTGCCGCTCTGGTCGCTCCACAGCGGCGTGCCCACGAAGCGGGCCGGAACGCCCACGGACCGGCAGGCGTCGACGAGGATCACGCTGAGTCCCGTGCAGGAAGCCATGCCGGCCTCGATGCTCTCGTAGGGACTCTGGTCCGCTTTCGGACGCTTC
>CAJWBW010000218.1:0-3694 GCA_913020415.1 uncultured Phycisphaerae bacterium
CCTGCTTGGCGCTGCGGAAGTCGACCTCCCGGTCGCCTTCACCCCCACCGAGCAACGACGGATCCTCCAGCACTCCCCCGTCCCCGAACCTCCGGACGATCCCACCAACGCATGGGATCTCGATCCGGACGCGGCCAATCTCGGCCAGGCCCTGTTCTACGACGCCGGGTTCTCGCGCAACGGACAGGTCTCCTGCGCCAGTTGCCATGGCCCCATGATCGCCTGGACCGATGGGGTCCCCATCTCGACCGGAATGGGACCCGGCAAACGACACTCCCAATCCCTCCTCAATGTGGCCCACAACCGCTGGTTCTTCTGGGACGGACGCGCCGACACCCTCTGGTCGCAGGCCATGCATCCGGTGGAGGACCCGGCGGAGTTCGACGGAAGTCGGGTCGACTACGTCCGTCGCATCCACGAGGATCCCGCCTACCGGGAAGCCTACGAATCGGTCTTCGGCGATCTTCCCTCGATGGCGGACACGGCCCGGTTCCCGCCCGGAACGCGATCCGGCACGCCGGAATGGGACGCGATGACGGAGGCCGACCGCAGCCATGTGGATCGGGTGTTCGTCAACTGCTCCAAGGCGATCGCCGCCTTCGAACGGGAACTCCGCAGCGTCGACTCCCCCTTCGACCGCTTCGTCGAGGGACTGCGTGAAGGCGACCGGGAAAAGATGACGGCACTCAACAGCTCGGAACAACGCGGACTCCAGCTCTTCGTGGGCGAAGCCGGATGCCGGCAATGCCACTCCGGTCCGCTGTTCACCGACTTCGAGTTCCACAACATCGGCATCCCCACCGGACACGGCGGTCCCCCCCGCGATTCGGGACGGTTCGGCGGAATCGAGTTCGTGCAGGCCAGTCCGTTCTCGTCGCACGGCGTGCACAGCGACGAACCGGGCGGACGCAAGGCCCGGCGGACCGGATCCATCGTGAAGGGGCAGGAACACTGGGGAAGCTTCAAGACCCCGTCGCTGCGAAACGTCGGACGCACGGCTCCCTACATGCACCAGGGTCAGTTCGGCGATCTTGCCACGGTGCTGCGGTTCTACAACACGCTCGAGGACATGCAGGTCCAGGATCATCATCAGGAGGCGGTCCTGAAACCGCTCGATCTCACGGAACAGCAATTGAAGGACCTGGAAGCCTTCCTGCGTTCGCTCAACAGTCCACTCCCATCCCGCAGCCTCATGGGCCCCGTCGACCCACGAACCGGCACCCCCCCTCAACGTGCCAAAAAGCCGATCCAACCCACCTCAGAGTCCGGAAAGAAGCCCTGATTGGGGAAGTTCAGTGGCTGATACCCCCGAAATGGGTAGATTGAATGTTCCGGGGGGTCGGGTCGAGATAAGAGAAATCACCTGCAGGAAGAAGTTCAACCGTGAAGACACAGATGCTCGCAATGGCCGTCCTCCTCGGGGCGGGAATGGTCACCTCGTTCGCACACCTTGACGACCCCAAGGAACAGGATCGCGTCCCCCGCTTCGAAGGCCCCGCCTACCGCGCGGACGCTCCGCTCGCCGAGCGGAGTGCCGCCGACATACGTGGATTCGACAGCCAGAACCTGACGCTGCTGAGTTGGCTGCCGCTTGCGGAGTTTGGCAGTCCTTCGACCGGCAGCGACTGCTGGGGATACACCAGTCCGGAATCGGGACGTGAATACGCCATCTTCACCCACAGCGAAGGTACCGCATTCGTCGAAGTGACGAATCCCGGCAACGCCCAGGTGGTCGCGAACATCGCCGGACCGAACAGCCTGTGGCGCGACGTGAAGATCTACAACAACTACGCCTACGCGGTCAGCGAAGGCGGAAGTGGAATCCAGGTGTTCCAACTCGCTCAGATCGATCTGGGCAGCGTCACGCTCGTGGGGACCGTCAACGACATCGGAACTTCGGCCACCCACAACATCGTCATCGACGAGGACAGCGGCTTTCTCTACCGGACCGGCGGGGGCGACGAGGGGCTGCGCATCTACTCCCTCGCCAATCCGTCCAACCCCGTGTACGTCGCCTCGTGGTCGAGCCGCTACGTCCACGACGCCCAGGTCGTGACCTACACCGAAGGGCCCTACGCCGGCCGCCAGATCGCATTCTGCTGCGGCGGCTTCAACGGCGGCTTCTCCGAGACCGGCCTCTGCATCCTGGACGTGACCAACAAGTCCAACATCCAGCAGATCGCCTGCCTCCAGCACTCGAACCCCAACTATTCCCATCAGGGATGGCTGACCGAGGATCGCCAGTACTTCTACCTCAACGACGAACTCGACGAGCAGAACACCGGCATCCCGACCACGACCCGCATCATCGATGTCAGCAACCTCTCCAACCCCGTGCAGGTGGGCACCTTCTCCACGGGCCTGGCTGCCGTCGACCACAACCTCTACGTCCGGGACAACCTGATCTACCAGGCGAACTACCGCAGCGGCCTCCGCATCTTCGACGCCACCAACCCGACCAGTCCCGCGGAGGTCGCATTCTTCGACACCTGGCCGGAAGACGACCTCGCGCAGTTCAACGGACTCTGGAGCGTGTATCCGTACTTCGAAAGCGGGACCATCATCGGCAGCGATCTGGAACGCGGGCTCTTCGTATGGCAGGGATCGCGGATCTCCATCTCCTACGTGGGCAACACGCCCGAGCTGATCGATCCCGCCGGCGGCACCGAAGTCCGCGCCGACATCGCCGGCGTGAACGGAGGCACCATCGACGAGTCGACGCTCAAGCTGAACTACGCCACCGAAACCACCAGCGGCACCGTCGACCTGACCCCCGAATCGGGCGATACGTACGTTGCGGCATTCCCCGCCCTGCCGTGCGCCGAAACCGCATCCTGGTACCTGACGGCTTCGACCACCGGCGGTCAGACCGTGACCATTCCCGCCGGCGCCCCCTCCACCACCAACACCACCCTGATCGCCAGCGGCACCTCCGTCACCTTCGAAGACAACTCGGAGACCAACACCGGATGGACCGTCAGCGGAGACGCCACCGACGGCCAGTGGGACCGTGGTGTCCCGGTGAGCTGCGCACGGTGCGATCCGTCCCTCGATGCGGACGCATCGGGCCAGAGCTGGCTCACGGACAACAGCGCCGGCAGCGCCTGCAACAGCGACGTCGATGGCGGATCGACGATCCTCACCTCGCCCCTGCTCGACGCGTCGGCTCCTTCCGCCGTGCTGAGCTACAACCGCTGGTACAACAACGGCAGCACGTGCAACGGTGCGGATCCCCAGAACGATGTCTTCGTGGTCGACATCTCCGACGACGGCGGTTCGAGCTGGACCCAGCTCGAACTCATCGGACCGGCCGGCCCCGGCACCTCGGGGGGCTGGATCTCCGTCTCCTTCGTCGTCTCGGACATCCCGGGCATCTCGAACTCGGACTCCTTGCGTCTCCGGTTCACCGCCAGCGATCTCAACGACGGCAGCGTGATCGAGGCCGGCGTGGACGCCGTGCTGGTGTCCGCCATCGAATGCGACGACGCCCCGAACTGCTCGGGAGACACCAACGGAGACCAACTGGTCAACGTCGCGGATCTCCTGGCGGTCATCGGCGCCTGGGCCCAGTCCGATCCCACCTGCGACTTCGACGAAAGCGGTACGGTCGACGTGGCCGACCTGCTGATCGTCATCGGCGCCTGGGGCAGCTGCCTCTGATCCGGTGTTCGGCACCGTGGCGGATTCCTGCCCA
>CAJWBW010000219.1:0-3692 GCA_913020415.1 uncultured Phycisphaerae bacterium
CGATCACCTCGGCCGTCAGGCGCGTGGTCAGATCGTCTTCCCGTGCGTACTCGCCTTCGCCTTCGAACTCCTTCTCGCCGGCCAGATCGACCTGGGTGTAGTTCAGCAGATCGATGTCGTTCAGACCCGGAAAGGCACGGACACCTCCGGCGATCCCGAAGTCCTTGTCGGTCTCGAGTCCCTGGAAGGATGCGATTCTCGTCGTCTCACGCACCACGATCTGCACGAGGTCGTGTTCCTTGAACACCCGGGGCTTCTGCGGCACGACCGCGAAGAGGCTGGTGGCCTCGAGCTGGTTGGTGATCGGCAGTCCCTCCTCGTCCAGCAGCACCGAACCCCAGGGTCCGGTCATCGCCTGCGACATGTAGGACATGGTGGGGACCGGCGCGATCGGCATCGGCACCATGGGCATCACCGGTGGGGTGGCCAGGGGGGAAAGTTCGGTCGCGGCGATCGGTGCCACCGGCATCGGGGTCGGCATGCCGCCCATGTACATGGGCTGCTGCATCGTCATCATGCCGGGCATGGTGTTCCAGCCGACCGGTCCCCCGAATCCCATCCCGTTCCAACCGACCATGGAGTTCATCCCGGCGTTCATGTTTGCATGCATCAACGCCAGATTGGAGTTCATGGAGGCTCCGAATGGTCCGGGAGTCATCATCGGCATCGACGCGATGTGATGGGTGCTGGTGGTCACATGCATCGGAGCGTGCTGTACGACGTCGGCGGTCGTCATGCTCGCAAGCAGCATGGGCAGAAGAAGCGTGGGACGGAATGAAATCATGGTCTTGCTCCGGAGGAGGCATCGGCGACGGTTGCCGGTTCGGCACCGTCGAGCTCAAGCACGGCTTCACCACGAGCGGTGATCCGGGCGGTGAAGGTCTCTCGTTCCCGACCCTTGCGCAGGGTGATGGAGTCGCCCGCCACGCCGCTTGATTCGGCGGTGGCCCGAAGCGTCATCACGGCGCCTCCGACGAGGCAGCTGACGCGGACGGCATCGCCGCGCTGCACGAGTACGGGTTGTTTCAGATCACGGGTCCTCAGCAGCGTGCCGGCACGCAGGCGGACCGTCGCGGCACGTCCGTCGATCGATTCCGGTGCGATGCGGTCGTGCCGTTCCAGAGGCGACATCCACTGCTCGACCGATTCGACATGCTCGGACAGCACGGGTCGTCCCCGGGGGACGTCGGTGCGCAGTCGCGACACCGTCGTGCGGACGGTGGGCGCGATCGACACCAGGTCACGTGCCAGGGGGGTGCCGTCGTTCCATCGGCGGACCTCGAACTCGAGCCGGTTGCTCTTCAGTGGACTGTTGAGCAGCTTGATTTCGACTTGTCCGTTCCCGAGGGGAGTGTCCAACAGCTCGTTCTGATCGATCGAGAAGTCGAGTTGCAGCCGGTCTGCATCGACATCGAGGACCGTTGCGATTCGTCTGGACAGCCATCCCCGGAGCGTGGGCTGGTCGATCACCGCATCGGCGTGGATCCGCTGCATGGCGCGGCGGGGGGCGACCCGCGGTCCGGGGACGGCGGTATCGAGGGGCTGCATGGCCAGAAGACCGTCCCCGGTGCGGGAGGCGTCGGACCGGATGCGGACCGTACGTCCGCTCAGCGTGATCCGTCCCCAGTGCACACCGTGCTCGTCCAGCATGCTGCGAACCTCGCCGATGTGCAGTTCGAGCGGTTCGGTACCCGCCCCATGCATGGAACCCAGTTCCAGCGTTCCCAGTTGGGCTGCGTAGTCTCCGTCCAGCCGGGCCACGTCCGACAACCTGATGGTGGAGTCGGCGTTGGCCACCTGGACGGTGTCCAGCAGCACGATGGAGTCTCCCAGCGCGGCGGAGGCGGTGAGCAGGCCGGGGACAAGCGTGATGAGTCGATTCGTCATGCGTCGCATTCCCGATCAGAACCGTCGTAGATTCGTGACGTTCTGGAGCATTTCATCCGCGGTCTTCAACGCCTGGCTGTTCATCTCGAAGGCGCGCTGGGTCTCGATCAGTGAGACCAGTTCCGTGACGGGATTCACGTTGGACGCCTCGAGATGGAACTGGATGAGATTGCCCAGTCCGTTTTCGGTGGGGATGCTTGCCGACACCTCGCCCGAGGCGATCGTTTCGACGTAGAGGTTCTCGCCGATGGGCTGCAGTCCGGCACTGTTGGCGAAGTAGGCGAGTTCGATCTGTCCGATCTCCTCGAATTCCGCACCACGGGAGACCTGCACCAGGCCGGTGTCGGTGATCACGATGGACGTCTCGGGCACGTCGTAGGGGACCACGATGCTCGGCACGATCCGTCGGCCGTTGAGGTTGGCCATCACCAGTTCGCGTTCCGCATTGAGCGAGAAGTTCCCGGCCCGGGTGTAGGCGAGTCCGTCGGTCCAGGTGTCCTCGACCTCGACCATGAAGAACCCGTCTCCGTTGATCATGACGTCCAGAGGTTGACTGGTGAACACGGAGGATCCCTGGGCGAAGTCCGTCTGGGTGCCCGAGACCCGCGTGCCGACGCCGACGTAGAGACCGGTCGGAGAGATGTCCCCGATGTCGTTCTCGATGCCCGGCTGCCGCTTCTCCATGTACAGGAGATCCTGGAAGTTCACCCGGCTCGCCTTGAAACCGTCGGTGTTGGTGTTGGCGAGATTGTTGGCGATCACCTCCAGCGAGGTGGAAAGTGCCGACAACCCGGTGGATGACGCGTTCATTGAGGTGAATGCCATGTGGTTCGACTCCGTTTCGTATCGTGCGGTCAGGTCACTTTTCCGAGGGTTCCGGCGGCTTGTCCCATGAGGACGTCCTGGTACTGCATCATCCGGACGTTGGCTTCCAGCGCCCGACTGAGTTCCATGAGGTCCTTCATGGCGATGATCGGATTCACGGTGCTTGATTCGAGGTAGCCCTGTCTGACGATGGTTTCACCGTCCGCTTCCGCCCGTCCGCTTTGAATGGTGGGGCGGAGCAGTCCGTCGCCGATCTTCTCCAGTGCGTCCGGATGTTCCACCGACCGGATCGCCACGCGGGCGATCTCCTGCTCGTTCTGGACGATCGTGCCGTCGTCACGAATCTCGAACGTGCCCGGTTGGAGTTCGATCGCCTGGTTGCGTTCGTCGAGGACGTGCCAGCCGGTGGTCGACATCACCAATTGGTTGTCGGCATCGAGGGTGAATCGACCGTCCCGCGTCAAGACCATGTTCTGTCCGTCGGAACCGCGTTCCGGACCGACCACGAAGAACCCTCGTCCCTCGAGGGCGACATCGCCCGAGGCCCCGGTCTCTTCGAGGCTGCCCTGCACGAACTCGACCATGGTCGGAGTCGTGAGCTGTCCGCCGCCGAGTCGTTCCAGCAGCAGCGAGGGATCGGAGAACGATCCCGCTTCGATTCGGCCCGGAAGTCGTTGCTGGGCCAGTGCCAGATCGGCCTTGAAACCGGTGGTCTGGGCATTGGCGAGATTGTTCGAGATCACCTGGAACTCGTGGAGGTTCGAGAGCACCCCGCCGGCGGACTGGTAGAGGCCATAGTTCATGAGGTCTGCTTCCCGTCGGCCCGCCGTTCGGCCTGGAGGGCCATGTGGATCGCGGTGGCCAGTCGGGCCTTTCGGATCAACTCCTCGGCCAGATTTCGGCCTTCGGCAGTCGTCTTCGCATCCAGGCCACGAAGCCGGCGAGTTGGTGCATTCAGTTCGTCCCGCATGTGGGCCTCC
>CAJWBW010000220.1:0-3668 GCA_913020415.1 uncultured Phycisphaerae bacterium
AATTGCCCGGCTGAAGGGGGATGCTGATGAATCGTCCCATCCTTGGGTGAAGAGGGGAGTTTCCCCACCCAGATGGGGAGCGTCAAGCGATCGGCGTCGAAATCCCCCATTCCAAGCCTTCTGAGGGGTTTATGAAGCGTCTAGGCCCTTGAATGGGGCTCCCCGGCGGCGTATCCTCAATTGTTTCAGGAGGACCCTGTTCCATGGGCAACGACGCCAAGCAGATGTTGAAGGACCTCGCCCGTCACCAGCTGGTCGACGGGTATCCACTTGTGGTCGACCTCGATCGATGCCATGGGTCATGGATCTACGATCGAGTCAGCAAGTCTGAATACCTCGACGTCTTCACCTGCTTCGCATCCTGGCCCCTGGGATACAACCACCCGAAGTTCCAGGATGCCCGGGTGCTCGAGGCCCTCGGTCGTTCGGCCATGAACAAGGTGGCGAATTCCGACATCTACAGCGAGGATCTCATCGAGTTCGTCGACGCCTTCGCCACCCACGCCACCCCGGAGGGATTCCCGCATCACTTCTGGGTGTCGGGTGGATCACTGGCGGTCGAGAACGCGATGAAGACCGCCTTCGACTGGAAGGCCCGCAAGCTCGGTCGAACCGACTTCACGCAATGCGTGAACGATCTCGTCATCCTCCATTTCCGTCAGGCCTTCCACGGCCGCAGCGGCTACACGATGAGCGTTACGAACACCCTGCCCGACAAGGTCGGTCTCTTTCCGAAGTTCGACTGGCCGCGGGTCCACAATCCGTATCTCCATTTCGATCTCGACGGCTCCATCTGCAACGACTACGAAGCCGAGGAGGCCCGTGCAAAGGCGGAGATCGAGGCGGCGTTCGAGCACGCTGCAGCCAACGGCACTCACATCGCCGGCATCCTCATCGAGCCCATGCAGGGCGAAGGTGGCGACAACCACTTCCGCACCGAATTCCTCCAGGCGCTTCGTCAGTACGCCGACGAACGTGAAGCACTCCTCATCTTCGACGAGGTGCAGACCGGATTCTTCGGTTCGGGCAAGCCCTGGCTCTGGCAGCACCACGGCGTGGCGCCGGACGTGGTGTCGTTCGGCAAGAAGACCCAGGTGTGCGGTCTGTACGCATCCACCCGGATCGACGAGGTCCACGAGAACGTCTTCGAGCGATCGAGTCGGATCAACTCGACCTGGGGGGGTAACCTGGTCGACATGGTCCGTTGCAAGCGGTTCCTCGACATCATCGTCGAGGAGAACCTGGCCGAGCACATCAGTGCAATCGGAGAGCATGTCGTTGCCGGTCTGCGTTCGGTCGCTGCCGACACCGGTGCCTTCCGGAGTGTTCGCGGTCTGGGTTCGTTGATCGCCTTCACCTTCGACTCGCCGGAGTCACGGCAGGAGATGCTCTCCGCCCTCTTCGATCGGAAGGTCATGGCGCTGCCGTGCGGAGACGATTCGGTCCGATTCCGACTGCCGTTGAACTTCTCCCGCGAGGAGGCCGACGAGCTCCTCAACCGGGTGGCATCCTGCGTTCCGTTGGCGACCCACGCCTGACGACTACTCCCGAAGATTGCTTGGCGATCGGAAGAGTGTGAGTGCCACGGTGTGTCCGTGGAGATGGTTGCGTCCGCCGATCGGTCCCAGTTCCCCCGCGGCAAAGAAGCCCGCCACCGGCGGCGCGTCGAGACGCTGCCGCACGATCGACAGATCATGCCCCGAGTGGCCGAAGAGACGATGTCCGCGTCCGTTGCAGGTGACGAGCAGGGCCGCGAAGGGACGATCCTGCAGCTGCTGTGCATCCAGCAGCAGATGCAGGTCCTCGTGGGCCGTCTTCGCATCGCGCACGTGGAACTGGATGGTCTGTCCGGGGGTGGGCTGTTCGCCCACGAGGAATCCGTCGGATCCCTTGGGCATGCCAAGAATGCTCCGCACGAGGAAGTCGCCACGACCGAACCGATGCTTGTATTCGTCGAGCACGCTTCCGACGAGCATCCCGCCCTGCAGGAGTGACCGGTCCTCCCGGGCGACCTCCATGGCGACCTCGTCCAGGACGGCCCGCGCCGGTCGACCACCGAGTCCGGTGATCATGTTCTGTTCGGCGGCGGTGATGACCAGCGGTTCTCCGACGGGGCGACAGCCCTGGCTCACGATGAACTCGATGTCGACGTCCCCGGAGACGGCGATGCCCACGACGCCGGCATCGAGGACCTGGGCGTCGAGCACCAGCCGATTGTGTCCCGGCTGGGATGCACCCGACGCCATGCCTCCGAGAATGGGTACCGGTTCGTCTTCACCCGCCAGCGAGTTCATCGCCGGAAGCAACCGGGTGATCGGGGTCGAGAACGGATCGGCGATCATCAGGATCGCGCGGGTGTCCTCCGTCATCCCCACCCGGTGGACGAGCTCGTCGGGCCGGCTGATCGGGAGCGGCGCGGATGGAGTGCCGCTGAACGGATGCAGTCGTGCACCGGGCATGGAGATGCACATCGCACTCAAACCGGCGATTCCGTCGAGCTCCTGATCGTCGCCGAGAATCGATTCCGCGGTGCATCCGATGACGTGCTTCGGAGCAAGTACTCCGCGGAGAGTCTCGACGGCATCCGCCACGGCCGAGGTGTGGTGGTAGCTGCAGAAGACGAGCAGGAGATCACAGCCCGTGCCGCCCGCATCGTGCAGCGCGTGGCCGACTTCCAACGCGGCGGTTCGGGTGTCGAGGTGTCCGCTGGTCGCCGAGCATGCCCGGCTGCCGTCCGGATTCGGAATGGAGGACGAGGTGGAGAGCATTCGACGATCCTACCGTGGTCGTCGAAGGTCGATCCACTACAATCGCCACCCGGGAGAAATGAGTTCGAATGAACGCGGTTGCGACAGATCGAATCGAGCCCGCGCTGCGAAGGGGCGTCGGCGCGCTGCGTCATCTCCAGCGGTCGGACGGATCCTGGTGCGGACGGATCGAGGGAAGTTCGACCCTCGAGAGCGACTACCTGCTGATGAAGTTCATCCTGCATCAGGAGTCCGTCCCGTTGGCCGACGATCGGGGTCGGAACACGCTGGATCGCATCGCGGCCGGTCTTCGCTCCCAGCAGCGGGGTGACGGTGCCTGGGGAGCTGGTCCCGGATCGGGTCCCGATCTCGGAGCGACCGTGAAGGGCTATCTCGCCCTGAAGTTGATGGGAGACGATCCGGATGCGGACCACATGCGCGCGGCCCGGAAGTCCGTGCTCGCCCGGGGCGGAGCCGAATCCAGCGACCATGCGACCCGGATCCATCTCGCCTGTCTGGGACTGCTTTCGTGGAATGCGGTTGCGAGCATTCCTCCCGAAATCATTCTTCTGCCCGACTGGTCCGTCCTCCGTGCAGAGCACACCGGTGCATGGTCGCGTGCGATGCTGCAGATTCTCTCGGTCGTCACCACGCGTCGTCCGACACGAAAGCTGCCTGCGGAATCCGGAATCGGGGAACTCTTCGTCGATCCCCTGAAACGCGATCGTCCTCCCGGCTCCTCCGACCCGTCCGGTGCAGGAACGCTGCTTCGCCGTGGAATCGACCGGGGGTTGAAAATTCTCCACGTGTTCGGGGGCACGCCGCTTCGCGGCATCGCGCTGCGTCGCACCGTGGACTGGATGCTCCGGACGGCCTCGCAGGGCGATGTCGGTGGCCACTTCGCATCGGCGGCCTTCCTCC
>CAJWBW010000221.1:0-3664 GCA_913020415.1 uncultured Phycisphaerae bacterium
GGGGGTGGTAGGATGCCCGGCCTCATCCGACACCACTCATTTGGAGCACCTCGCCCATGAAGATTCACGAGTACCAGGCCCGCGAACTGCTCGCCGAGGCTGGAATTCCGGTTCCCTCTGGTTGCATGTGCACCACCGTGGACACCGCCGTCGAAGCCGCCCAGTCCATTCTGGCCTCCGGGGGCACGATGATCGTGGTCAAGGCCCAGGTGCACGCCGGCGGTCGTGGCAAGGCCGGGTTCGTGAAGGTGGTCGACTCCGTGGAGGCCGTCCGCGACGCGGCGGAGTTCATGCTGTCCAACCGGATGGTGTCCAACCAGACCGGTCCCGAGGGACTTGAAGTCAAGCGTCTGCTCGTCGCCGAGGCAGTGGACATCGAGCGTGAACTGTATCTCGCCATCACCACGGATCGAGGCAACGAGACCAACACCATCATCGCCTCCGCCGAAGGCGGGGTGGAGATCGAGGCGGTCGCGGAATCGAATCCCGATGCCATCCTGAAGCTTCCGATGGATCCGCTGAACGGGCTCGATCGGGATCAGGCGGCGGAACTGGCCGGTCGACTCGGCTTCGAGGGCGATCAGGCGACGCAGGCCGTGGACATCATGGTCCGGCTGTCCGGACTCTTCGTCGAGAAGGATGCGTCGCTGGCGGAGATCAATCCGCTCATCGTCACGCCCGAGGGGCAGGTCATGGCCATCGACGCAAAGTTCGACTTCGACGACAACGCCCTCTTCCGTCAGAAGGACATCGCGGATCTGTTCGATCCGTCCGAGGAGAACGCCGACGAGCTGCACGCCAAGGGGTTCGGTCTGAGCTTCGTGGCCCTCGACGGAAACATCGGCTGTCTGGTCAACGGCGCCGGCCTGGCCATGAGCACCATGGACATCATCAAGCTCGAGGGCGGCGAGCCCGCCAACTTCCTCGATGTCGGAGGAGACGCGTCGCTGGAGGCGATCACCGAGGCCTTCCGGATCATTCTTTCGGAGAAGAAGGTGACCGGCGTGCTGGTGAACATCTTCGGCGGCATCATGCAGTGCGACCGCATCGCCCAGGCCATCGTGGCCGCGGCCAAGGAGATCGGTTTCTCCGTTCCGCTGGTGGTCCGACTGGAAGGAACCAACGTGGAGGCGGCCCGGGTGATTCTCGAGGAGGCCCGGACCGAACTGCCCACCATGGAGACGGCCGACGATCTGGCCGACGCCGCCCGCAAGGTCACGGCCGCCGCCGGCGTCGCCACCGTCTGACCTTCGTCCGATGCTGGTTCTCCTGGACATCGACGGAACCCTGCTGGCCAGCGAAGGAACCGGCGCGCGGGGCATCGTGCAGGCCGGTTCCGAGCTCTTCGGAGAATCGTTCTCGCTCGACGGCATCCCGTTGGGAGGACGTCTCGATCCGCTGATCTTCGGCGAGGCGATGGAGGCCATCGGCCGCACGGATCATCGTGAGCATCACGATGCATTCCGGAAGCGATACCTCGAAGTCTTCGCCGAACTGATCGAGATCGGGCACGACATGCGCATTCTGCCCGGCGTCTCCGAGCTGCTGGGTCGGATGCACGCCCACCCGGAGATCACGATGGCGCTGGTGACCGGAAACTACCGGGAATCCGCCCACATGAAACTCGCCGCGGCCGGCATCGATCCCGAGTTGTTCGTCGGTGGTGCATTCGGCGACGAGGGGGACATCCGGGACGATCTTCCGCCGTTGGCCATCGAACGCTTCCGCGCGGCGCGGGGACGTGCTCCACGTGACGTCGTGCTGCTGGGGGACACCGTGCACGACGTCACCAGCGGGCGGGCCGCCGGCTGTCGGGTGCTGGCGGTCTGCACCGGCAGTCACGCCCCGGAACGGCTGCACGCCTCGAAGCCCGAACTGGTGCTGGACGATCTCTCCGACGTCGAAGCCGTCATGGCCTGGATCCTGTCGAAGACCGGGGGCGACGCGTGAGTGGGGAACCTTCGCTGCAGGTCCGGGGGCGAATCGCCTCGCTCGACGTGCTGCGGGGCCTGGCCATGCTGGGCATCCTCGTACTCAACATCCAGGCCTTCGCCATGCCGTTTTCGGCCTACGGCAACCCCCTCGGCTACGGAACGGTCGAGGGCGCCGACTACTGGGTGTTCACGCTTTCCATGGTGCTGGCGGACATGAAGTTCATGGCCATCTTCTCCATGCTCTTCGGAGCGGGCATGGTGCTCTTCGTCGAGCGTCTGCTCGAGACGGGGCGGCCGGCCTACGCCGTCCACTACCGGCGAATGGCCTGGCTGCTCGTGATCGGGCTGCTGCACGCCTATCTGTTGTGGTACGGCGACATCCTCGTGGGTTACGCCCTGTGCGGCATGATCGTGGTCTGGTGCCGTCGGCTGCCGCCGTGGCTGCTGCTCACCGCCGGTCTTGCCATGCTGGTGCTGGGGTCGATGCTGTATCTCGGGCTGGGCGGTCTGATGGTCAAGTTTGCCCCCGAGGAAATGGCGCGAATGGCGTTCGACTCGCCCTCGTTCCAGAAGGAACTCCAGGACGAGCTGAACGCCTACACCGGCGGCTGGTTCGGCCAGATGCAACACCGTGCGTTCGCCTCGCTCGTGATGCAGACACTCGGCTTCGCCATGTTCGTGCTGTGGCGGGCCGGTGGTCTGATGCTCGTGGGCATGGCGCTCTACCGGTGGGGCGTCTTCTCCGCTCGACGTTCGACCCGGTTCTATGTCGGACTGCTTGCGCTGGGCGTGCTCATCGGGCTGCCCATCACCGCCCTGGGACTTCGGGTGGGGTGGAACCTCGACTGGCATCCGCTGAAGACCAAGTTCTTCGTCAATCAGTTCAACTACTGGGGAAGCATTCCCGCCGCCCTGGGATGGGTCGCGGTGGTGATGCTGCTGGTGCGGAGCGGCATGCTGAGATGGTTGCAGCACGGCCTGGCCAGCGTCGGCCGCATGGCCCTGTCCAACTACATTCTCCAGTCCATCATCTGCACCATCATCTTCTACGGTCACGGATTCGGGCAGTTCGGATGCTGGAGCCGGTCCGAGCAGATGCTGCTCGTGCTGCTTCTCTCGGTCGCCCAGTTGATCTGGTCGCCCCTGTGGTTGTCCACATTCCACTACGGTCCGCTCGAATGGTTGTGGAGAAGCCTGACCTATTGTCGCCCCCAGCCGATGCGGCGAGTCCCCGACTGCTAGAGTGTGTTCGAAGCGAAGCCCGACGGATTGGGAGCAGGACATGTCCATGAATCTCGGTGCCCTCTGCACCGACTTCTACGTCAATCAGAAGATCGCCGTCACCATGGACCTTCCCACGGCCCGTGAGACGGTGCTCGACATGTGCGATCGCGTCCGCAAGCACCATCCCGCCATGGAACGGTTCCGCCGCTACAACGGCGAACTGGCCCTGGAGTCCAAGGAGGTGGACGGCCAGTACAACTGGATGGCGTTGCGTCAGACCTCGGTCCGCAGCGGATGGGTCAATCCGCATTCGCTCGAGCAGGCCTACGAACTGCACCGTCTGATTCTGGAGGTCGCTCCGTTCTTTCTGTCGATCAACGCCATCGACGTGGAGGCCATCGAACTCGTGTTCGGCTTCGATCTGCAGACGCGATCGAACCGCAACGAGGTCGTCTTCGATGCCCTGCTCGGAAATTCGCCGCTGGCGGCCCTGATCGAGACGGACC
>CAJWBW010000222.1:0-3646 GCA_913020415.1 uncultured Phycisphaerae bacterium
GAAGCGTGCGGTCCCTTGCCCGATTTCAAGGGCTCGGCCGGACCAGTCAGCGCAGAGATCGGCGACCAGCGACTGCTGCACGTCGTTGGTGAAGCGGCCGGCCGGAGAGACCCAGCGCTGCGCGTCGTACTGGCTGCTGTCCTCGTCGTAGAAGGACTGGTTCGACGTCTCTTTGATGTTGCTCATGGCTGATCCTTGGTGGCTTCATATATTCTATCGTACGAGGTTGCGGTCTCTGCTGGATCAAAGGTTCTGGCGGCGAATCGGCGGGCTTCGGCCCCGGATCGGGTTCGCAGTTCGGCATCTTCGAGGTATTCGATCATTGCCCCGGCCAGCGAATCGGTGTGTCCGGGATCGACCAGACGCCCGTGGGCATCGTCGATGATCTCGGGCATCCCCCCGACGTTGGACGAAACGACCGGGACACCGCTGGCGAGTGCCTCCATGGCGGCCACGAAGTAGTCGGAAGGTCCCAGCGAGTCCATGAAGGGGCACACCAGGACGTCGGCGTTCCTGACCAGCGCCGGCATGTTGTCGATGATGCCCAGTTGCACCACCAGCTCGCCGATGCCCAGGCGATCGATCTGCTCCCGCAGCGCCCGCAGGTTCGGAGCCGACGACGATCTCGGCAGTTCGGTGGTGATCACCAGGCGTGCCATGTCGCATCGGTCGTGAGTGCGGGCAAAGGCGTCCAGCACCCGGGTGAGGTTCTTCTGGGCCGTCGCGTTGCCGACGAACAGCACGACCAGGTGCTCCGGTCCCAGGCCGATGTCGCTGCGTACCTGGGGATCCGTACCGGGTCGGAACCGGTCAAGATCGATGGCCGGCGGAACGACCTGCACTCCGGAAAGGCCCCAGTCGTCCATGGACGCCGCGACGTTCCGGCTCATGGCGGCCAGCGCGTCGAGCCTGCGCGCTCCCCGACGCAGAAGCCGGCCCAGCAGCGGATGATTCCAGCGTCCGCCGGTTGCAGGGACGGGGCAGTACATGGTGTGGATCGTGGGCAGTCCCGATCGGGACCGGATCCGGTCCGCCGCCAGCAGATAGTCGGCGAATCCGCTGTGGACGTGCGCGACATCGAACTCGGTCCGGTGGGCTCTCGCCCAGGTGGAGGCGACGCGCATGAAGCGCAGCCCGTGGGCGATCGAACCGGGGTCGGCCCTGTCGAACAGTTCGACGGTGCGGACGCCGGACTCGATTTCACCACGTCCCGCAGGATCGGCCATGTGGGAGATGATCGATACGTCGTGTCCGGCTCGTCCCTGGGCCAGTGCGAGTTCCAGGAGGGCGCTCGAGTAGCCGCCGATGATCGTTCGGCCGCCGAAGTAGGGGAACTGGGGGATGGCATGCAGGATGCGCATAGGCATCACCATTATCGGTTTTCCCGGATGGCGCACCTCAGTGAAATCCCGTCTCGGACATGATCGACGTGCAGCACGTCGTTTCGGGTCCTCAGGACCGGGCGGTGGCGGAACTGGTGCGGTACAGGGACTCGTACTGCTCCGCAATGCGATTCGGAGCCAGCCAGTTCTGGACGTATTCGCGGCCGCGTCGTCCCTTCGCCTCGAGTGCACCGTGGTCCTCCAGCAGGGCCTGGATGCCGTCGGCAAAGGCGACGGGCGTCCGGTCGGCGATGCTCATGCCCGCCTCCTCCAGTTCCCTCCAGATGTCCGTGCCCCGGGTGGTGATCACGGGCGTGCTGCACAGCATGGCCTCCGGATACACCAGTCCGAAGTTCTCCTGCTGCGTCGCCAGTGCGAACACATCCGCCATCTCGTAGAGGGAGAGCTTGAGATCTCCGACGACCATGCCGAGGAACTCGGTGCGGTCGTCGACGTCCTTCGCTTCGGCGAGTCGCTGCATGGCGGCGAGGTACCGGTCGTCACCGGTGCCGGCGATCAGGAGACGGACGTCGATCGATCGGTCTCGCAGGATGGCTACTGCTTCGATCAGGGTCTCGATCGACTTCTTCTCGTGCACCCGGCTGAGAAAAAGCACCGTCGGCCGACCCCCTTCGCCGAACCGTTCTCGTGCGAGTGACGGCCCGGGCAGTCGGTCGTAGGGGGCCATGTCCATCACGAGGGGAATGACGACCGGATCATGCGGAAGCCATTTCGTCGCCTGCCGTCGTTCCTCCTCGGCGGTTGCGAGCATTGCGCTGGCGCGGGCGATCATCGGACGTATGACTGTACGCAGGAACAGCTTCTTCTTGGTACCCCGCACCGCCATCGACCAGTCGTCGAGCATTCCGTGGATGCTGAGCACCGTCGGAGTCTGGCACCGGTGGCACACGGCGGCGAGTTGCGGATTGGACAGGCACCACAATGCATGGATGTGCACGACATCGACCTGCTCCACCAGCCGGGCTGCGAGTTCGAGCGACGCGCGATCGAGACGTCCCAGACGCCGTAGCGGAGCCGTTTCGACGGCGAACGGCGTACCGTCGGTTTCGCCGTTCCAGTCCTCGGGCACGTCGGTGGCGTCGGCGGTGAGCCACGTCACGTGGTGCCCTCGACGGGCCAGTACGCTGCAGATGTCCATCGCGGCACGCACGGTTCCGCCCACACTGAATCGCGTCGTGGGAACGTAGTGCAGGATGCGTAGTGGGGCATCACTCATGATCGACGGGCCTCCGCGGTGGTGGCCAATCATACGGGAGTCGCCCGCTCGACGTGGGGTTCAAAACCACCGACCCGACGCCAGAAGCGTCGGGCCGGTGACTTCGCACTTGGATCCCCGGAACATCTGGGGTCCGGGGTTCTCAGGAATCAGTTCTTAGGGGATGCCGCAGTTCCAGTTGGCAATGACCTGAAGCAGGTCATCGACCGTGTACGGGTTGCCCCAGTTCGCGATGACGAACAGGAGGTCGGCGACCTCCACGGCGCCGTTGCCGTCGAAGTCCCCGTCGCAGGCGGGGTTGCAGTCGATGTATTCGATGCTCAGCGATCCGGCCGCCTGCCACGTGCCGCCCGAAGCGTCCTTGCCCTGGAAGAGGGCCTCGACGAAGACGCTTGCGGACAGGTTCCGGACCGTCAGGCGGGCGATCAGCACGCCGTTGTCCTGTTCGCAGGACTGGTTGGAGAAGGCATCGGATCCACCCTGGGCGTCATCGGGGGTGATGAACCATGATCCGTCGGAGGCGTCGATGGCCCCTCCGTTCTGGAACGGGCCGAAGTCGATGCCGATATCCGACAGGTTGTTGTCGGCGGCGTCGAGACGTCCGATGGTCACGAAACTGTCGTACCGGAGATCCGGGAAGGTTCCGAACAATGCCGGGTTGACCCCCGCGGAGGTGTTTCCGCCGAACTGGTTCTGGTAGAAGCTCGAGGTGGTCGAGACCGTCTTGTTCGTGGACGTGTCGCCCGCCACGGCATCCAGACGGCAGTTCTCCGCCAGGACGGCGTAGACGTCGACGGTCCAGGTCTCCTCGGCATCGTCGACGAGGTTCCGTCCCACGATGCTGTAGGTCAGCCCCTCGAAGGCGTCGCTGCCCCCGGCGTCATCGCACGGGTCGCCGGAGCAGTCGCTGCCGTCGCCCCGGTAGGTACCACCGCAGTTGGCCTGGGTCCTGATCGAACAGGCGGTGCCCGTGCAGCAGGCTCCCGTCGGTTCCGGTGCGCAGGGACTGCCGCTGCAGTCGGTTTCG
>CAJWBW010000223.1:0-3628 GCA_913020415.1 uncultured Phycisphaerae bacterium
GCCGCCGCCCATGCCGCCGCCGCCCATGCCGCCACCGCCCATGCCGCCGCCGCCCATGCCGCCGCCACCGACTCCGCCGCCGCCGCCGAAGCCGCCGCCACCGAGTCCACCGCCGCCACCGCCGAAGTTGCCGAGGTCGAGCGTGGGAGCGTTGTCGAAGTCGGGGATCTCGAGAACCAGATTCTCGATGTCGTAGAGCTTGAGATGCTGGGCCGAGGCGCGTCCCAGTCGTTCCTTGGCGCCGATCTCGAGCATTCCCTGACGAAGCTGCCAGGTGTACTCCCGGCCTTCGTCGGCGCACTGCTCGAGCACTCGCTGGAGCAGGTTGAGGGCGGGTACTCGTTCGGCATCGATGGAGATGGCCTGCTCGGGATTCAATCCGAGCACGTTCCGATCGCTCTGCCAGTAGACGATCATCTGGACATCAAGCAGCGTGCCGAGAAAATCCATGACCTGCTTCAGTTCGGTCTGATTGAACTCCACCGTGACATCGGTGTAGACCAGTTTGCCGAGAATCACCGCTTCCGCTGCGCGGGTCGCTGGATCCTTCTTGAACGAGGGGGTCTGCATGGCGACGCCCGTCCGTGTGACGGACAGGCATCCGACGAGCAGGCACAAGGCGATCAGGATCTTGGCGGGGTACGAGGCAGGCATGTTCGTGCGTCCGGTGTGGGGCAACTGACGGTCGATTCAGTATAGCCCCGGACCATCCCCGGTCACGGGTGATTCGGACGGCAGCCCGGCCAACGTCTCCGAGAGGGTCAGGAGGGCGAGGGCCTGGGCGATGGTGGGCATCCTCGAGTCCCACGGTGCCATTCGAATTCCACCGAGCACCCGTTTCGAAGACCGGTGCAGCATTGCGTCGTCGGACTCCATCTGCAGTTGCAGCAGGTATCGGATCGCCATCGAAAGACGGACGGATTGTTCGGCACGTTCCTGCCGGGACACCGGATTCAACTGCTGCAGCATGCTCGGCATCGATGCGAACGCCCGCAGTGATTGTGCCGTGACGTCCCGCACCGACTCACCCAGCACGATCCCGCCCGCGAGCTCCGGACCGAACCGTTCGTCGTTGGGCGGAACCTGCCGATCGAGCACCGTGCCCCGCAGGGTTCGCAACGCGTCCTCGGAGGGAACCGTGTCGCAGGTGGGCATTTCGAACTCGGCCCAGGCGATCCAGGGCAGCAGGGAGACCTGCTGTGACGGAGCGGTGTTCCTCCAGGCGTGGTCGACGAGTTTCTTCGCCAGTTCGCAGTCATCCTCGGCGGGATTCGCGAGGAGCACGAAGCCGATGAATGCCAGATCCGGATTCGAGGGAATCGATTCCCCCTCGACCGCCGCGCGGATCCTCGTTCGAAGGAGCTCTCGTCTGGATGCGATCATCGCATCGAGTCGTTCAGGATCCAGCGTCCGATTGGTCTCCATCGCCAGCAGGATCGCGGCATCCCCGGCGATGGTGATCCCCTCGACATCGAGCTGGCCCAGCATGCCCACGAGGATCTCGGCGGCGGCATCGGCGGCGCGGTCACGCATGGCTCCATCCACCCGTGGAGTTGCGGCCAGTCGTCCCAGCGCCCAGGCCGTCACGGCCTGATCGCGAACCGGAGCGACGAGGGGATCGAAGCGATCGCGGGCGGGCTCGTAGTTGCCCATGAGTCCCAGCGGTTCGTCGCCCGACCAGAGTCGCCCCTCGATGTGGGCCAGGAGTGCGTCCAGTGCGTCGACGACGTCGGATCGTGTCGGCACCGACGGAGGGTGATTCATGGTTCCGCCCATGACGACCTGCGGAGCCGCATCCGGTTCGGATTGTGCGAGATCGATGGTCTGAAAGCGATAGGCCACCACGTCGCTTCTGGACAGGGCGTTCCGGAGTCCGGAGGTCAGTCCCATGGACAGGGCCATGCCGTCGAGCATCGTCGTGTCGGCCCACCGGTTCATGTTCCGGAGACGGCTCGGATACCGGACGGTCCACTGGTCCCGGACTCGAAGGGCCAGGCCGTGTCGAAGCGGGTGGATGTCTTCGGTGAACTCCGATGGTGCATCGCCGATCAGAGGCTGCATCGGTCCGGCGAACTCGAGTTCCACGGTCAGTCGTGCGCCGAGTTCGTTGCGAAGATCGTCCGGTATCGAGGCGACGGCCGGATCCGCAAGCACCTCGCGCAGGGCACGCTTCGCAGCGAGTTGGAGCATTCGGTCCTCGGTGGCATCCGCAGTTCCCGTACCGACCAGCCTTCCGCCCTGACGCAGCATGATGCTGCAGCCGGAGGCATGTTCGACGGGACGTGGAGGGATCTCGTCCGGAACCGAGAACTCGGAGACCCAGTCCCGTACGGCGTACCAGGCTTCGACCGACTGTTCGACGGCGGGAATGGGATCCTGCCCGTGGGCGGCGGAACCGATGATCCCGAAACTGGCCATGAGAAGCAGGAAACGGATTGGTCTGATGCGGGTCATGCGGTCTGTACCGATCGTGGGGGGGTCGACGGGATGACCATCATCCCATATTCCCAGAACGAATGGAGTTTTTTCCCCGCACGACGTCTGCATCGGCGCATGGTGAAGATGTTCCGGGAGGGAATGCCGTACGGCACCGGCACGACACGAGAAGACGAGGGGAGCACAGTCATGCATCTGCAGGCACTCATGGAGCTGACCAGCCATCGCAGGAAACTCGCGATTCTGACCGTTCTGACCTTCATCGTGCTCTGCTGAAATCCAGACTTCGTGGTTTGGGGGAAGAGAAGCAACAGCCCGCAACGCGTACGCGTCGCGGGCTGTTCTTCTGTCCGGTGATCCGCGGTGCGGATCAGAATTCGATCTTGTCGGTGCCCATGGCGCCGTGGTCGTCCATGCCGCCTCGTGACGGCATGTCCATTCTCGGATCCGACGCTGCGGGATCCATGCCCTTCTCCTCCTGGGCGTCGCCCCACTTGGCGCGCTTCAGGCTGAGACCGATCTTGCGATCGGCGGTGTCGACCCGGAGGATCTTGACGTCCACCTTGTCGTTGGGCTTGACCACGTCCTGCGGATCTTCGACCTTCTCATCCGAGAGTTCGGAGATGTGCAGCAGTCCCTCGAGTCCCTCTTCGAGCTCCACGAAGACACCGAAGTTGGTGATCTTGGTGACCGTGCCGTGCACGACCATGCCGGGCTTGTAGGCGTCCGGAATCGCGGTCGCCCAGGGGTCCTCGGTCAGCTGCTTCACGCCGAGGCCGACACGCTGCTTGTTCTGGTCGATGTCCAGCACGACGCATTCGACGGTGTCGCCCTTCTTGTACTTCTCGTTGGCGTGCGAGATCTTCTCGGTCCACGACATGTCCGAGACGTGGAGCAGGCCGTCGATGCCCGGCTCGATCTCGATGAACGTGCCGTAGTTGGTGAGGTTCCTGACCTGGCCTTCGATGATCGTTCCGGGCGGGTAGCGCTCCGCGACGAGCTCCCAGGGGTTGACCTCGGTCTGCTTGATGCCGAGCGAGATCTCGTGCTTCTCGGGATTGATGTCGAGGACGACGACCTCGATCTCCTCGCCGACGTTGACCAGTTCGCTCGGATGGTTGATCCGCTTGGTCCAGGACATTTCGGAGATGTGGACGAGCCCTTCGATGCCTTGGGCCAGTTCGACGAAGGC
>CAJWBW010000224.1:0-3626 GCA_913020415.1 uncultured Phycisphaerae bacterium
TACAGGAAGAAGACGGCGGGGATGCTCCATGCGATCCAGGCCCGGGCACGTCCTTCCGGATAGTGCTCATGCAGATGCTCGGAACTGTGGGTGAGGCCGGCCATGGAGGTGATCAGAGTGTAATCGACCGGTTTCCCGGTCCACGGGCGATTACAGTATGGCATTGCCGGCCGTGCCCGAAGCCGGCCCGGATCGGATCCCATGCACATCGGACTGGCAACCTGTTCCAAGCTGCCCGACTGGGAGGTCGACGACCGCCCGCTCGAGGACGCCCTGCGGGCCGCCGGGGCGACCGTGCACCATCCCGTCTGGGACGACGA
This sequence comes from uncultured Phycisphaerae bacterium, assembly GCA_913020415.1. Taxonomy (GTDB): domain Bacteria; phylum Planctomycetota; class Phycisphaerae; order Phycisphaerales; family SM1A02; genus UBA854. The sequence continues at coordinate 321 of CAJWBW010000224.1, forward strand.
GCGGTTCGACTTCGAAGCTCTCGACGCATGCCTCATACGCACGACCTGGGATTACGAACATCGACGGGATGCGTTCGTATCCTGGTCGATGCGAACCGCATCGAGGACCCGCTTCTTCAATCCACCGGATGTGATCGCGTGGAACACGCACAAGTCGTACCTTCGTGATCTGCACGAAGCAGGCATCCCCTCGATTCCCACCGTGTGGATCGACCGGGGCGACTCCGTCGATCTGGATGCCGTCCTGTCGGAACATGCCTGGGAGCGGGGATTCCTGAAGCCCGTGGTCGGCTCGACCGCACGGGCCACGTTCCGCTTCAACGCCTGCGACTCCACGCTCGATGCCGCCCAACGATTCATCGATGAACGACTGGACCGTGAAGCCATGATGATCCAGCCCTACCTCGAACGGGTCGAACGACACGGCGAGGAGTCGATCATGCTGGTGGACGGGGACATCACCCACGCCGTCCGCAAGACTCCGGTCCCCGGCGACTACCGCGTGCAGGACGATTTCGGTGCGACCGACGCCCCCATGGAACCCGGTGCCGCCGAATCGGATCTGGCCCGGCGGATCATGGCGATGGTCGCGGACCGGTTCGGAATTCCTCCCCTCCTCTACGGCCGGGTCGATCTGCTTCGTGATGCGGACGGCGCACCGATGCTCAATGAACTGGAACTGGTGGAACCGTCGTTCTTCTTCCGACACGAACCCTGCGCGGCCGAGCGACTCGCAACGGCGCTGATCGAACGGACACGGTGATCAGGAACCCGGGAGCAGGATGGCGTCGGGATCGACCGCGACGTGGCGATCGGCACGGCTCACGGACATTCGGAACCCGGGACGAAGGGCGACGCTGGCCAGCGCACCATCCGCCGTCAGGGCCACGAGACAGACCTGATGGGACGCGGTGAGCGTGTGGTCCGACTCGATGCGGGAAAGCACCTCCAGCATGGCATCGACCGGGCCGGCCCCACGTCGCATCGCCTCCACGGCGAGGAAGGAACCGCAGCAGCCCATCACCAGTTCTCCGCTTCCGGTCGCGGTCACCGCGGCCACGGCGGGATCCACGTAGAGTCCGTGCCCGATGATCGGCGAATCACCGATGCGACCGGGCAGTTTGAAGGGCGCACCGCTGGTGGTGCAGCCACCCGCCAGACGACCCGCTGCATCGAGGGCGAGCGTGCCGATGGTGTCGTGGTGCCTCCAGTCGGATTCCCGGGCCGAACTGAAGAGACGACCGCTGCCCTCCTGATCGACGGGCCGGGGAGCGTCTCCGATCTGATCGGGAATGGTGCCGTCGATCCTCCACTGCTCCCAGGCGGTCCGCGCCGTGGGCGAGAGCAGCATCGCTTCGGACTCCCCCTCCCGATCGGCGAACGCATCGGCGGCTTCACCGGCGAGCATCACATGATCGGTTCGTTCCATGACCATTCGCGCGATGCGAACGGGATGGAGATGGCGACGGAGACAGCAGACGCTGCCGCAGGACGAGGGTGACGTCATCACGCACCCGTCGAGGGTCATGTGACCGTCGGCATCGGGAAGACCTCCGTAGCCCACGGAATCGATTTCCTCATCCCGTTCGATGGCACAGCAGGATTCGACGATCGCATCGAGGCTGGATCCGCCGGCCGCCAGCCCGGGCCAGGCGACCGCGTGCCCCCGCAGCCCGAAGGACCAGGTGGAGACGATCGTCGGGATGTGTTCAGCGGTCGTCAAGGGGGTTTTCCCTCCTGCAGATGCCGTTCGTGGGAGTTTGCAAGCACGGATGCTACACTGGATCCCGGACGAGCCCCCCCGCCCACCCGCGGTGCGGCTCGTTCGCCTTGGAGAATCACAGGTATGGAATACATCACCCAGGAAGACAAGGACCGGCTGGAAGAGGAGCTCAAGGAGCGAATCCATCGCCGCAAGGAGCTGTCGGATCGCATCGGTCGAGCCCGGGAAATGGGCGATCTCAAGGAGAACGCCGAGTACCACGCGGCCCGCGAGGATCAGGGCATGAACGAAGCCCGGATCAACGACCTGGAGGAGAAGCTTTCCAATGTCGTCGTCGCCGATACCGAGGAGGTTCCCGACGACATGGTCTTCGTCGGTTCCACCGTCCGGCTCAAGGACACCTCGACTGGAAACGAGGAGTGCTACAAACTGGTCGGTGAGATGACCGGTTCGTTCGTCGACGACGTCATCGAGGTCACTCCGAGTTCGAATCTCGGCCTCGGCCTGATCAAGGCCCGGGTCGGCGAGACGATCCGTGTCGAACTTCCCAGAGGCGTGAAGACCTACGAGATTCTCGAGATCCTCTGAGCACGAGACGATGACCACCCCGCCCCACCAGTGGACCGTCTATCTGGCCGGAGAAGTCCATTCCGACTGGCGAGCACGAATCGAATCCGCAGCCGCCGACGCGGGCCTTCCCGTGGTCTTCACGGGTCCCGTGACGGATCACGACGCCAGCGACCGCTGCGGCGCCGCGATTCTCGGCGACCAGGACGATCCCTTCTGGTTCGATCACACCGGCGCAAAGGTCAACTCGATTCGGACCCGGACCTTCCTGAAGCACGCCGACATCGTGGTGGTCCGGTTCGGAGAGAAGTACCGACAGTGGAATGCCGCTTTCGATGCCGGCTACGCCGCGGCGCTGGGCACGCCGCTGATCGTGATGCATGATCCGGAGCATCGGCACGCGCTGAAGGAGGTCGACGCGGCCGCGGCCGCGGTGGCGACCACGCCCGAACAGGTCGTACAGCTGCTGGTCTACGCGATCGAGGGACGACTCGACTGATCAGCCGGTCTTGCTGCGGCGGGACGCGACGAACGACTTGATGCAGAGCACCACGAAGATGCCGCAGAAGACTGCGAGCAGTCCCTGATCGATGAGCTTGGCCATCCAGCCCTCGCCCCGCTCCTCGCTGCCCAGGCCCTTCATGAACATCGAGACTCCCCCCCCGATGCCCAGCAGGGCCAGCAGGACGTTGAGATGCATGACGTGCATGCGTGCCGCGGGAACCCGACCGGCCACCAGTCCCAGGCCGCCGATGAGTATTCCGAAGAAGGCCGGAATCGCGGCGGTGAATCGAGCCGGTTCGAATCCCGTCAGGCCCCAGAAGACGACCCCCTGGACGATGAGCAGAACTCCGAGCAGCACGGACAGACGAGGCATGTGAGGTGCATTCATGCGGTTCTCCTTCGTGAACCTCATGGTAGCACCCCGCCGCCTCGAGTCACGGGGAGCCGGCACCCCAATTTGCGATCACGATCAGCAGATCGTCCACACCCACGAAGAGATCTCCGTCGACGTC
>CAJWBW010000225.1:0-3602 GCA_913020415.1 uncultured Phycisphaerae bacterium
TGGCGGATTTGACGACACCGTCGATGTCGTCGAGTCTCTCCGGCAGTTTCTGACCGATGCGGAACGACATGGCTTCTCCTAGGACTCCGTCCGGACCCAGCGTCGCAGGACGTGGGCAACCTCTTCGGGACTGTTCTGGACGGAGGACTTGATCTGCTCGAGCATCACCGAACGCCGCACGGCATCGTCGCCGATCTCCACTCCTTCGAGCACGATCTGGGAATCCTCCACTTCATCGACGATTTCGACATCGACCCCGGGAGAGGCCTCGGCCGAGACGATGGTCGACTCGGACACGGTGACGGCTGCGGAGCGACGAAGCATGAGGAACATCAGCCCCAGGCACAGCACCACGAGGGAACCCAGCCCGATCGTGCCGGCCATGTCCGAGTCGGCGAATGTGGCCGTCCACCCGGCCTCCTCGGCGGTGCCCGCCTGCCGCAGGCTCGGCACGGCCGTGAACATCATGACCTGCACGTCACCGGCCTCGCCTCCACCCACCGAGGTCGTATCGACCAGGGGCTGGACCTGCTGCTGGATTTCATCCAGCGTGCTTTGCACCAGTTCGTCGAACAACACCGTATCGATCGCCTCCGAGCCGAATTCGGAAGCGTAGAGTCCCTGGAAGTAGGTCCGGGGAATGCCGATGCTGGCATTGATCTTGAGGGCGTATCCCCCACTGTCGAGGATTCGGTTGGTCGCGCTGCCGAATGCGGGGACCTGGTTGGTCTCCTGACTGGTTTCCTTGTTGACCCGCCCCGGTCCACGGGCCCCCGTGGTCACTCGAACCCCGGTGTTGGCCCGAATCCCCGGCTCACCACCCCCTGGGTTCTGGGACTGGACGCTTTCCTCGAAGGTCTCCGCGGTGATTCCGACCTTCGGGTCCTCGTAGGTCGTCACCTCACGGACCGTCTCACGGGTGTCCACGACGGCGTTGACCGAGATCCGGACACCGGGAATGTAGCCCAACGCGTCGCCCAGTCGCTCCTTGGAGTGCTTCTCGGCCGCAAGCTTGATGTCCATGTTTCGCGTCAGGGCCATCGTGTCGTCCCCGCGCGCGGCGAACGAACGACCCGTCCGGGCATCGATCACCGCCACGGACTCCGTCTTGAGACCGTGCGTCGCACCCGCGACCATCCGAGCGATGGAGTCCACCGCCGGTTGCGTCAGCCCGTCCGATGCGGTGAGCACCGTGACCGATGCCGTGCGGGGAATGAAGGCCCGACCGATCCCGACAGTCTCGTCGTCGCCGCTGATGACCACCGTGGCGGATCGAACGTTCGCCATCTGGCCGATCATCCGCCCCAGCACGTTCTGCGTCGCCACCCTGGTGCGTGTCCGGTACTGGCCCTTGGTGAGAAAGAGACTTTCGTCCTTCACCATGGAATCGAAGTCGATCTGGTCGGGACTGATGATCGACTGCTCGTTCATGCCGCTGACGACACGATCCCGATCGACAACCGGCACCATGATCGCACCGCGATCCTCCTCGTACTGGACACCACTGGTGGCCAGATAGTTGATCGCCGCGGCTCTGGACTCGGTGTTCAGGCTGACGGGAAGCGGAACCATCGTCGATCGGCTCGAATAGAGCGACACGACGAAGAGCACCATCGCCAGGATGACCACCACGGAGCCGATGAACAGCTTGGTGTTGGCTGATAATTCTCGAATGTGCCCCCACGATTCGTGGAGCATCGATCGAATCGACTGCATCCGCCTGGCCTCCATGCCTGGGATCGATTCAGAGCTTGTCCGCATTCACCGCTTCGACCGTCCTGGTCCCGCGGCAAACCAAGCCGTTGTCACTACACGCGAAGCTGCTTGACCTCCTCGTAGGCATCCAGGACCTTGTTTCGGACCTGAAGCAGCATTCGGAACGCCGTATCCGCCTTGCGTGCCGCGATGAGCACGCTCTCGATGTCGTCTCGCCGGCCGGCGGCAAAGTCCTCCGCCGCCACCTGCGCATCCTGCTGAAGTTCGTTGACCCGTCCGATTTCCTGCTTGAGGAGGTTTCCGAAGGCAGGATCGCCCGGTCGGTTCGGACCCCCGGTCGAAGGGATCCCCTTCGCCCCCTGCAGGGCGTTCGGATCTCCAATCAGTCCAAGTGGGTCGGCCATGGCGTCACGTCACCTCAATCTGGGAACACCCGTTCATCCGAGGAGTTCCAGCGCAATACTGTACATCGACTTCGTGGCCTCCGAGGCCGTAATGTTTGCCTCGTAGGCCCTGGAGGCCTCCATGGCGTTCATGAGTTCGGTGGTGACCGAAATGTTCGGATACCCCACGTACCCGGCCTCGTCGGCGAATGGATTGTCGGGCTCGTATCGCTGGAGAGGCTCACCATCGTCCAGCATGATTTCCGACACGTGCACACCCAACGGCGATCCGGTGGACGGGTCGCCCGCGGCGAAGATCGGAATACGCCGCTGGTAGGGCTCGTACTCGCCGGATTCGTTCAGAATCGTCTGGAAGTTGGCCAGATTGCCCGAGATAGCGGTCATCCGCTCCCGCTGGCTGACCAGTCCCGAAACCGAGATGTCGAGAGCATCGAACATGATCAGACTCGCTCACTGATGGCCGTGTTCAGGATGTCGAAACGATTCTGCATCAGTTCGGATGTGGTCCTGAATACGAGGAAGTTCTGAACCAGATCCTGCATGATCCGTTCCAAATCACGGTCATTTCCGTCCTGAAAGAGCAGGTTGTCGCCGGACGGACCCGGATTCAGGCGAAGCCCACCCTCGGCGACCTGCACTTCCCGGGACCCGCGTAGATCGAGGTCGCCACCTCCGGCCCCTCGGCGACGGTCGATTGCATCCCCCAGTTGGGACTGGAAATCGGCCGTGGAGACGTCTTCAGGGCGAAATCCGGGCGTCGAGATGTTCGCGATGTTGTTGACGATGATGTCCTGGCGACGCGCCGTGAACTGGATCACCCGCTCCAGAACGGGAAGATCGAGTCCGTTGGTGATGCCTTCGATCATGGCTGGGCTCCAAGGTCGTTCATACGTCGATGCTGCAAACCGTGCACCCGGGGCTCGGGATGAACCCGACCGCCTTTTCGTTCCATCCGCGCACTTTCTGCGCGGATGCCTCAGAGGGTCGTGGGCACGAGGTTCGACTCCTTCCACTTCTTGAGCTTGAGACCGAGTGTCCGGACCCCGATGCCCAGGGCCGAAGCGCTGCGTTGGCGATGACCGTCGTTGTGCGAAAGCGTCGCAACGATGACGGCACGCTCGATGTCCTCCAACTGCCGAACACCGTCGCAGACCAGTTCGATTCCGTCCGCCTCCTGCTCCGCCCTGCTCTGCGGAGGCTCGACCACGCAGGTCAGCCAGCTCGACACCAGTTCGGCGGTGACCAGGGAATCGATCGACAGCACATGGGCCCGCTCGCAGATGTTCTCCAGCTCACGGACATTTCCCGGCCATCGGTACTGCATCAGCAGATCCATCGCATCCGGCTCGACCCGGCACGGCTCCCGCCCCTCCTTTGCGGACATGGTCCTGAGGAAGTGCGTCACCAGTTCCGGTATGTCCTCGGCATGATCCCGGAGCGAGGGCATCTGGAGCGGCAGGACGTTCAGTCGGAAGAACAGGT
>CAJWBW010000226.1:0-3599 GCA_913020415.1 uncultured Phycisphaerae bacterium
GCGGACGGCGATGGGGCTGCTGATCGTCTCGCTCCAGAACATGCGCGACTGCTTCTGGTCCTACGCGGATCGGATCAGTGCCGACCAGTTCACGCACATCGCCCAGAAGGAGATTCCCTATCTCCGGACCGATCGTGGACGACTGGCCATTCCCGAAGCGGACCGCATCGTGGCCCGCGAGATCTTCAATCAGGTCTTCGATTCCACCACCGGTGATGCGGATCCGGACCGATTCCTCGAGGTGTTCACCGAGATCCAGGCGGAAGACGAGCCGCTGGGCCGCTTCGGTGCCGGACGCCGCTGGGTCGAGCTCGCGGCCACCCACGGCGGTCTGCCGGCGACCCAGGAGCGGCTGACCAACATCTTCGACGACTGGTGGAGGCGATGGAGGATCAACGAATACTCGGCCATGCTCGGCATGGAGACCGAGTACGACAAGACGAACTCGACCCGCTACGCAGCCGTGCTGTTCATCATCGACGACATCGTCGACCTGTTCGAACTGCGGAAGCTCCTGCTGAGCGAGACGCGTGGAACGGTGGTCGCTGCGGCACTGTGCAGCTACCGGGCCGATCGGGGTCGGTTCCCCAAGAAGCTGGTGGCGCTGTACCCCAATCCGCTGTCCAAGCAGCAGAGCGTCGACGTGTTCAACGAAGAGCTGTATCCGATGCAGTACAAGTACGTCAACAGCCGGACCGCGATCGACATCGGTGTCGATCGAGTGTGGCTCGAGGAGGGCAACTGCGTCGTCTTCAGCTTCGGACCGGATCTCGAGCAGAGTTCGGAGGGCGGCATGCTGCTGCATGGACTCGATGAAGACATCTTTTACTGGCCCCCGGCGAAGGCCATTGTGCGCGGCCAGCTGGAGCGGAAGTGACCCATGGCTGATACGGAACGTTGCGTCATCATCGGAAGCGGGCCCGCGGGCTGGACGGCGGCGATCTACGCCGCCCGGGCCAATCTCGAACCGCTGTGCTGCATCGGCGTGCCGCAGTCGAATCCGGCGCCGGTCCTCCCCGGCGGCCAGCTCATGCTCACGACCGACGTCGAGAACTACCCGGGTTTTCCGGATGGAATCAGTGGTCCGGAGATGATGCAGCAGTTTCAGGCCCAGGCCGAGCGGTTCGGAACCCGGATCCTCGGAGAGGACGTGGTGTCCTGCGACTTCTCCTCCCAACCGATGAGGATCACGACTTCAGGGGGCAAGGAGATCGAGACCCGCACGGTCATCATCGCCACCGGGGCCACGGCCAACTGGCTGGGGCTGGAGAACGAACTCCGACTCGCCACGTCCGGCGGCGGAGTCAGCGCCTGCGCGGTCTGCGACGGGGCGCTTCCGATGTTCCGGGACAAGCCTCTGGCGGTGGTCGGGGGCGGAGACAGTGCGATGGAGGAGGCTTCCTACCTCCTGAAGTTCGCTTCGACGGTGCACATCATCCATCGTCGTGATTCGTTCCGTGCCTCCAAGGCGATGCAGGAACGCGTGCTCGGAGCGGACAATGCCGTGGTCCACTGGAACAGTGCGGTGGTCGATGTCCATGGTGAAAGGATGATCGAGGCGGTCGAGCTCGAGGACACCGTCACCGGAGAACGTTCTCGATTGGATGTCAGCGGACTCTTCATCGCCATCGGTCACACGCCGGCCTCGAAGTTCCTTGCCGGCACCGGTGTCGACATGGACGACAAGGGCTACGTCCAGCTTCCGGGCCGGACCAGCGCCACGAATCTGCCGGGCGTCTTCGCCGCCGGCGACGTGGCCGATGCCCAGTACCGGCAGGCGATCACCGCGGCAGGCATGGGGTGTCAGGCCGCGCTGGATGCCGAGCACTGGCTCGCGGACCAGTCCTTCTGAGTTCAATCGGTTGCCGCGGGTTCGTCCGGAGCGAGTCGGGTCATCACCTTGGCTGCGGTCGCATCGCCCCAGACGTTCACCGTCGTGCGGCACATGTCCACGATCCGATCCACGCCGAGGATCACGCCGATGGCGGCCAGGGGCAGTTCCTGCCCGGTGCCCTGGAGGCTTGAGTTCACGGCGGCGATGACGATGACCATGGTCACAAGGCCGGCGGAGGGGATGCCGGCAGCTCCGATGGCGGCAAGCGTCGCGGTGATCACCACGACGACCAGTTCACCGAAGGCCAGTTCGAAGCCGAACAACTGGAAGAGGAAGACGACGGCCACCGCTTCGTAGAGCGCGGTGCCGTCCATGTTCACGGTCGAACCCAGGGGCAGGACGAAGTTGCTGGCTCGTTTCGAGCATCCGCCTTCGCCTTCGGCGCAGTCCATCGTCACCGGGAGCGTTGCCGAACTGGAGTCCGTACCGAACGCGGTGAGCAGCGCACGGCGCATCTGCCACATGAACCGGTAGGGATTGGTGCCGGAAAGCAGCCAGAGGAGCAGGGGCAGGACCACTGCACCGTGGATCAGCAGCCCCAGCAGCACGACTCCGATGTAGCTGCCCAGCGGCCCCACCATCGTCGCGAAGCCGATCGTGCCGACCGTCCACGCCATCAGGAAGAAGACGCCGACGGGAGTGAGCCAGATCACCCACTGCACGAAGATCATCATGCCTTCGAACGCTGCGTTGAAGAATCGTCTGGCGGGTTCGGTCCGCTGGCCTCCGGCGGCGAGCGCCAGGCCGAGGCCCAGTGCGAAGACGATGATTCCAAGGGGCCTGGTCTCGACCATCTCCTTGAAGACGTTGGTCGGGATGCACTGGCGGAGGATGTTCATCCACGTGCTTCCGAGCGACTCCTTCTGCATGTCCTCGATCTGGGCCTTCTTGGTCTCATTGGCGTCGAAGATCGCCTGTCCGTCCTGCTGCAGCGTCATGGCCACGTCGGCATCGAGATGACCCGGCTGGAAGTAGGACACCAGTGTGGCACCAATGACCACTGCGATCAGCATGGTGCCCAGGTAGTAGGCCAGCGTGCTGATGCCGAGTTTGCCGAGTTTCGACGGGTCGCCGATCCGGGTGATGCCTGCGATCACGCTGAGGAAGATCAGCGGCATCACCAGCATCTTCAGCGGTCTGATCAGCACCAGATCGCCGACGGACTTCGTCCAGTGGGCACCGTCGATGGGGGCATCGGGGTCGAAGAGGATGAACTCACCGAACAGGACGCCCAACAGCATGCTGAGGACAATCAGGAACGTGAGCCAGTTGGTGGCCTTGCTCATGCGTGGAGAGTAGCGTATTCGTCGCTTCTGATCAGTCTTCGGACTGGTGCACTTCGACCCGCAGCCCCAGATCGGTCAGCTGGGCTTCGTCCACCGGTCCGGGTGCCTCGCACATGAGATCCGAGCCGTGCTGGGTCTTGGGGAAGGCGATCACGTCCCGGATGTTGTCCGTGCCGTGCAGCAGCATGACCAGTCGATCCAGCCCGAAGGCGATGCCGCCGTGCGGCGGTGCGCCGTAGCGGAGCGCCTCCAGCAGGAATCCGAACTTCTCCTTCGCCTCGGACTCGTCGAGTCCGATGAGCTCGAACACCTTCGCCTGCACGCCGGGCTGGTGGATACGAATGGAGCCGCCGCCGACCTCCGAACCGTTGATGACCAGGTCGTAGCAGGCGGAGATGCAGTTGGCCGGATCGGAATCC
>CAJWBW010000227.1:0-3583 GCA_913020415.1 uncultured Phycisphaerae bacterium
AGCAGGATCTTGGGAACCAGTCGGGCGTCGGCCCACGGTCCGAGCTTCGTCTTCGAGGTCAGCGACTGCAGATCGACCTGCGGTCGTTCCCATCGCCGGCGGTCGTACCGCACGCCGCGTCGACCCCACGCGGAGGTGGCGGGATCGATCAGTCCGGTGGTGACCAGCGGGACGTGGCCGGCGTCCGGTCCTTCGGGCGGCGCTTCGCTGACGTGACCACGCAGTCCGTAGTACTGGTCCCGGAAGTCCGCGGTGGCCTTGGCGACCGAGCCGAATGTCCGGGTGGACTCGGGTGTGATCCGCGGAATGCCCACCAGATCGCTGACCAGACCGGACCAGGTCGCCTCCTCGGCCAGACGGTCCATGTCCAGTTCGAGTTCGTCCACCGGATCGAAGTCGATGCCCCGTGATCGCCGAAGTCGGGTCGTACGTTCTTCGCTGCGTTCGAGGACCGGTGCGCACACGTGGACCGCGGCCTCGAAGACGTGATCGATCGCCAGCCAGATGTTGGTCAGGCGGGCCGTGCGGGCCAGGTCGCGCCGGATGCCCTCCGCGTCGCGTGTCGCCAGCATCGACTGGGGCTGGATCATCGCGACCCGGCCACCCGGGCGTGCCAGATCGATGGACAGACGAAGAAAGATGGCGGCGGGATCCACGTAGCCCTTCACCGTATCGCCGAATCGATCACGCAGCAGACCGGCGGCATTGCGGGCCAGTGCGGTGTTGCGACCGAGTTGACTGAGAAACGGAGGATTGCCGATCACCAGATCGAATCCCTGCTCGTGCATCAGATGCCAATGCACGGGAGTCACCGTGCGCACCGCGTCGTCGCCGAGGTGGGCGCGGCACCAGGCATCCGCTTCGTCGAGCGAGCCGGCGTCGGCCGGTGCGCCCAGCAGACCGGAGCCGCAGTGGATTCGTCGTTCGTGCAGGGATGGAGGAAGCGCGCCGTCTCCGGCGAGACTCCACAGCCGTCGTCGGCAGACATGCGCCGTGGTGCAATCGATCTCCGAACCGTAGATGCAGTTGCGAAGGACGTGGACCCGGACCCGGTGCAGGTCGCCCTCCGAGACGTACCGTGCCGCCCGGTCGATGAGGCGATCGGCCGCACGCACCAGGAAGTGGCCGGTGCCGCAGGCGGGATCGCAGATGCGAAGATCCAGAATCGACCGCAGCGGGTCGTCGGTTCGTTCCGCGCGGTCCAGAATCGGTTCGATCGACCGGTCGAGCAGGCCGTCGATGATGCGGTCCGGCGTGTAGAAGGCTCCGCGATGTCGCCGTCGTTCGCGGGTCGCCTCGTCGACACGCAGACGGTGGGTGACGGGATCGAGGATCGGGACATGCTCGAGGAGCTGTTCGTGCATGCGGGCGAGATCGTGTTCATCCGGGATCCGGCCCGAACGTGCCGCGAAGACCGTGTCCACGAATGTCTCCGCCGCCGGGAAGAACGGTTTCACCGTCCGCCGCCGTCGTTGGTCGTGCAGATGCGCGAAGCACAGGTCGTATCCGGTGATCAGGAGTTCACGCCAGGCGGCTTCGGGATCGGATGGCAGGCGCATTCCGTCCTGCAACGGCAGCAGGGCCTCGATGAACCGTCGTTCGTCGAGCGCGACATCCGTGTCGGCGGGCTGCAAGCCCCTCGTGGTGGGTGCTGAGGTCATTGCAGATGCAATCACAATACAGGACTTGTCGATCGGGTGGAGCCGGACCGGGACCGAAATCGAATCAGTCGCCGGTGGGCGCAAGGTGACCGGTGATGCGCGGGGTGAACGGAAATGCTTCCGCCGTCTCGCGAAGGTCGTCGAGGGTCACCGACTGGATACGCTGCAACTCTTCTTCCAGCGGTCGGTACTCGCCGGTGCTGGTGAGTATTCGTCCCAGTCGCTGCATGCGATCGGCGGCCAGTTCGCCGGCCCTGGTGAGATTCGTGGCCGCGAGACTCCGGATCCGCAGGAGATCGTCTTCCTGCAGGTGATCGACTGCATTTTCCAGTTCATCCAGCACGATCTGATGGCACGCTTCGGCGTCCTGGGGGGCGCAGCTGCACCAGATGAGGAACTCTCCGGCCCGGTCCCGCGGATCGAAGTGGCACTGGGCCTCCTCGGCGAGTCCGGGATCGACCAATGCCCAGTACAGGCGGGATCCCTCGTAGTGTCCGACCAGATGGGCCAGCATGCCGGCGGCGTAGCGGCGATCGTCCTGCAGGGCCGGGGCCGGGGCGGCCAGGCACGTGTAGTGCTGATGGACCTGATCGGATTCGTCCCTGAACTCGGCCTGGCCGGGTTCCAGCGGGTCGTAGCTCCGGATCGCGCCGGTGCGTTCCCAGTGCCCGCAGTGGGATTCGATCCGCTGCACCATGGCCTCGAAATCCAGATTTCCGGCCATCGACACGATCGTGTTGTCCGCCGAATACTGGTGCGCGAAGTAGTCGTTCATCGTGTCGCGCTGCAGATTCGACACGGTCTCCCGGGTTCCCAGCACGCGGTGGGCGAGCCGATGGGATCCGTAGTAGTGCTCGAGCGTCTTCTCGTACAACCCCCAGAACGGCTGGTCGTCGTACATGGCGATCTCCTCGAGGATGACCGGCTTCTCGTCCTCGAAGTCGTCTTCACGCAGCGACGGGCGGAGGATGTCGGACAGGATGTCCTCGGCCCGGTCGAGGAACTGGGGAAGGCACGAGGCGTGGAACGCCGTCATCTCGGCGCTGGTCCAGGCGTTGTGGCGTGCGCCGATGTCGTCGAACTCGCGGTCCACGTCCGCGGCGGTGCGCCGTTCGGTGCCCTTGAACATCATGTGCTCGAGGAAGTGGCTCACCCCCATGTGTTCGGGCTGCTCATCCCTCGCGCCGGTCCGAACGAAGAACCCCATGGCGGTGGAGTGGGCTTCCGGATCGATCTCGGCCGCGATGCGCAGGCCGTTGGGCAGGACGTGTTCGCGGAACGTCACGGGCATGGGAACAGGCTGGCCCTCACGCGTTGATGATCCGGTTTTCCGTTCCGAGCGCGGCCTCGTGAATCGATTCGGCCATGGTCGGGTGGGCGTGCATCGTCGAGATGATGTCTTCCGCGGTGGCTTCCAGACGGATTGCGAGGCAGAACTCGTGGATCAGTTCCGATGCATCCTTGCCGATGATGTGGGCTCCGAGGATCTCCCCGTACGGTTTGGCGGTGACGATCTTCACGAAGCCGTCGGTCTGGCCCACGGCGATGGCCTTGCCCAGTGCGCTCAGCGAGAAGGTCCCCGTTTCGTAGTCGATGCCCTCTTCCTTCGCCTTTGCTTCGGTCATGCCGATCGATGCGATCTGGGGATTGGTGTAGGTGCAGCCGGGAATCGCGTTGTAGTCGACTCCCAGAGTGTGCTCTCCGGCCATGCGTTCGACGCAGGTGACGGCTTCTTCGCCCGAGACGTGGGCCAGCCACGGGGGTCCGATCACGTCTCCGATCGCGTAGACGCCCGGCACGTTCGTCTCGTAGGTCGGCTGGTCACGGTGGTAGTCCACCTTGATGTGGCCGCGATCGACCTCGAGTCCGAGACTGTCGTCGAACAGGCCGTCGAACCGTCCCGTGACGCCGATGCCGACCAG
>CAJWBW010000228.1:0-3582 GCA_913020415.1 uncultured Phycisphaerae bacterium
CGTAGGCGACCGATGACTCGCCGGACGCCATGATGCTGGTGGTGCACAGTTCGCTGCAGAGCACCATGATGCTCACGGTCAGCAGCAGGGTCAGCAGCAGGGCCCAGTCCGCCGCCACGGACCACGGCGTGGACTTCGACATCTTCGGAGGAGGCATGAACGGCCGTACGGTCTTTCTGAACAGACGCTTCAGTCGTCGGCGCAGCGATCGTTGTTGTTCACTTCGGGAAGCCATGGACGCTATTCGGATTCTCCGAGCAGCGTACGAAGGGCCGTACCGGGATGCTCCTGCTTCAGGAGGGACTCGCCGACCAGGAAGTTGCGGATTCCGTGGGATCGAAGCTGCGTGACGTCGGCGTGACTGCGGATGCCCGATTCACACACCACGCTCGGCAGGTGATCGGCCAGATCCTCCAGCATCGACGTCACGTGACGGATGTCGGTCCGCATCGTTCGGAGGTTCCGGTTGTTGATGCCGACCAGACGACCTTCGCCGGCGAAGGCAAGCACCTTGTCCAGTTGCTCGATTCCGTGGAGTTCGATCAGACAGGTCATGCCAAGCGAGTCGGCGATTCCGACGAGTTCGTCCAGCAGCGGGGCGTCGAGCAGTTCCGCGATCAGCAGGACGGCATCCGCTCCCGCCGCCCGGGCCTCCCAGATCTGGTACGGATCGACGAGGAAGTCCTTTCTGAGCACCGGAAGTTCCACGGCTCCGCGAATGGCGGTCAGATCCTCCAGTGATCCACCGAAGAAGGGCCCGTCCGTGAGACAGGAGATACCCGTTGCCCCCGCATTCTCGTACTGTAGGGCGATGTCGACGGCATCGAAGTCATCACGGATGGATCCCGCGGACGGACTCCGACGCTTGCACTCCGCGATGACGTGTGTCGCACCGTCCTCGCGCGTCATGACCCCGTACAGGGATCGCGGAGGCGTCGAGTCGGCGGCCCGTTCCTGCACCACCTCGATCGGTCGTTCGCGCTGCGCAGCGGCGACCGTCTCACGTGTACGCTCGGCGATTGCTTCAAGGGTGACGGGCATGAGTCTGCTCACAATGGTGTGTTGCTCGACTGCGACAGCCTACACCGAGACACCGGCGTCGGCACTGGCGACGGTGGAATCCCCGGACACCGACTGGCTGCAGGGTGGATGGTGGATCATGCCCCTGGGGCTGATCGCCGGATTCCTCTTCTGGTCGTCGCGCGGAGCCAGACTCGCGCGCCTTCCCCGGTTCCCGTGGACGTTCAGTCCGGGAATGGGATACACCTTCGTGCTGCTGGCGCTGGTCGCGGGTGCGGTCGCGGCCCAGATCGTGCTCGCCGTGAACGGCTCGGAGCCCCGGGGACCGGATCAGGAGTTGCGTGATCTGACGATTCTTCAACTGGTCTCCCTGTCCGCCATGGGAGCCGTGCTGCTGGCCATGCCGGGCTGGTGGCGTCGTCCTCCGGGACAGGAGGACACCCGTCCGGGACGGTTGTCCTCGGCTCGCTCCGGTCTGCTCACCCTGGTCGTCTTCTTTCCCATCGTCCAGTCGATCCTGCTCGGAGGGATCATGTTGCGGGTGTGGTTCACCGGATCACCGCCGCCCGATTTCGCCCAT
This sequence comes from uncultured Phycisphaerae bacterium, assembly GCA_913020415.1. GTDB lineage: Bacteria > Planctomycetota > Phycisphaerae > Phycisphaerales > SM1A02 > UBA854. The sequence goes on from CAJWBW010000228.1 coordinate 1,601, forward strand.
CAGACCCTGGTGATGCTCGACAGTGCGTCGTCCGACGGCTGGCGATGGGGCATCATGGCCCTCATCGTGTTCGTCGTGCCGGTCGTGGAAGAGACCATCTACCGTGGGCTCCTGCAGGAATCCCTCCGGAGGCACCGGACCCTGACCAACGGATCGGTCTGGATGTCAATCGTGATCACCAGTGTGCTCTTCGCCCTCATGCACGGGGGCGTGGCGACGGTGGAGGGGCTGGTCAGTCTCTTCGTCCTGTCGCTGGGGCTCGGCTGGGTCCACGCCCGGACCGGGCGGCTCATCGCACCGATCATGATGCACGCCGGGTACAACGCGACGAATCTTCTCCTTGCGTCGCTTTCCTGAGTCACCCGGTACACTGCCACGCATGACCACGCAGGCCACCGGACATCGTGTTCTCACCGGCGATACACCGACCGGCAACCTCCATCTCGGCCACTGGGTCGGTTCGGTCAAGCGCCGGGTGCAGATGCAGGGGACGCACGACTGCTTCTTCCTCGTCGCCAACATGCACGCCTACACCACCCGTGCCGACAAGGCCGACGAGATCCGTCGGGACTGCATCGAGGTCGTACGTGATGCCCTGTGCATGGGAATCGACCCCGAGCGCTGCTCGATCTTCCTGCAGACCGAGGTTCCCGCGATCGCCGAGTTGACCTATCTCTTCGCGATGCTGCTTCCCTACAACCGGGTCATGCGGAATCCGACGCTCAAGGACGAACTCGAGGTCAAGGGTCTCAAGGACACCTACTCGTTCGGTTTTCCGCTCTACACGGTCGGTCAGACGGCGGACATCCTAACCTTCCGTGCCCACGCGGTTCCCGTCGGCGAGGATCAGGTTCCGCACATCGAACTCACACGCGAGGTCGCCCGCCGTTTCAACAAGATGTACTGCGGAGTGCCGGACAAGGCTCCCGACGAGGAACACGAGTCGCTCGGCGGCGTGTTCCCGATTCCGGTCGCGGACGTCGGAGAGGTGGGTCGGCTGGTCGGCATCGACGGACAGCAGAAGATGAGCAAGTCGCTCGGAAACGCGGTGGAGATCCGTGACACGGCCAAGCAGGTAAAGAAGAAAATCGGAAAGATCTACACCGGTCAGGACAGTCGGCAGCCGGACGAACCCGGCGAGATCGATCCCGCCAAGAACCCGTTGTTCCAGTACGTCGAGACGTTCATCGACGACCCGGATCGGGTTGCCGATCTTCGGGACCGGTACGGTCGGGGCGACAACATCGGTGACGGAGAGGTCAAGATGGCCGTGGTCGATGCGATCAACGAACTGCTCGATCCGATGCGGGAACGACGTGAACGCTACGCATCCGATGACGACATCATCGACATTCTTCGTGATGGAAGTCGCAAGGCCAATGCGATCGCCGAGGAGACGCTGGCGATGGCCAAGGAGGCGGCATCGCTGCGCTTCTTCGACCGACGCATCGAGCTGTCCTGATCAGAACGCGAAGACCGCGTCGAGGATCCTGGCGAGGATTCCCTTGTTCGCCGCATCCCGCACCTGTCCGTAGTGCCTCTTCTCGATCTCGAGATTGAAGATCTGGTTCGACAGGATCGTGTTGGCGGCCGTCACGTCGTCCGGACGGCAGGTGCCGGTGAGCTGGGTGAACATCTCCTCGTCGTCCGTCTTGATGCGTGTCCGGGCCTCGAGCACCAGGTTTCCGTTGGGCAGAATCTCGATCACCTCGGCCGTCAGGCGTGTGGTGAGGTCGTCCTCCCGGGCGTACTCGCCTTCGCCCTCGAACTCCTTCTCGCCGGCCAGATCGACCTGGGTGTAGTTCAGCAGATCGACGTCGTTGAGGCCCGGAAAGGCACGGACGCCTCCGGCGATTCCGAAGTCCTTGTCGGTCTCGAGTCCCTGGAAGGATGCGATCCTCGTCGTCTCGCGCACGACGATCTGCACCAGATCGTGCTCCTTGAACACCCGGGGCTTCTGCGGCATCACCGCGAAGAGGCTG
>CAJWBW010000229.1:0-3569 GCA_913020415.1 uncultured Phycisphaerae bacterium
CAACCCCAGCACGAACACGACCCCGATGATCGGAGCCGAGGCCCGAAAGAGGCTTCGGCCGGCCGCGAGCATCGCGACCAGTTCGCGATGGCGACTCATCTGCGACAAGGTGAATCCGACGGCCCCGATCGCCACCAGGCCGTGCAGGTAGGCGTAGAACTGGAAGAACTGGGGACCGTGGAAGTTGAAGGCCAGAAGCAGTGAGGTGACGATTCGACGCAGAAGGCCTGCATCCTCGGAAAGACGGGCCCGGGCCACTTCGTCGAAACGCTCCAGATTCAGGATCACATCGATCGTCGCGGCGAAGAGATACAGCAACAGGAACAGGATGATGAAGTTCACCAGGACCCGTACCACAATGTATCGATCGAGAATCTGCACGCGTATGAACCTGAAACCTATTTCCTAATGCCGAGAAAGACGGGCAAAGCACACCAAAATCATGCCGATCAGAAGGCCGTTGCCGGACCACATGATGACCAGACCAACCCCGACGCTTCCGGAACGAATCATGCTGCTTCCGCTGGAAATCAGCACCAGATCCAACAAGGCGGGAAGAAACGCCCACAGGTACACGGACAGCGGCAGGGCATGACGCATCAACATCGCAAGCACCGCCCCCAGGACCAGAAGCAGGCACGCGGTGACGGACAGTGCATAGCGGCGATTGAGTCGGCTGATCACCTGCCGTTGCAATCCGGAGATCTTCGAATCGAGGTACGCGAGGCGTTGCTTCAAGGATCTCGACTTCGGCTCGACGGCTTCGGCAACCGCGGTAATCTCATCGAGCGACATGGAACTGTACTCAGCGTCGTCGACCAACGGTACCTGCACCCCGGGTACCAGAATCCGCTCCCGGGCATTCGACCGAAGAGGCGTGGGAAGATCCTCGACCACCAGATCGAGAAGCTCGAGGTTGAACTGCTTGCCCTGGAAGCCTGTGGCCGGCAGTGAAACAAGACGTGCCACGTTGCAGACGAATCTCCTGTTCGGAACCCCACCGCTTTCTTCGATGATCTCAACCGGAGATCGATCAGAGTTTCTGAACAGGTTGTTCACGACCTGGTCCGCCTCGACCACGTAGGAGCGATCCATCGGACCGGGCTGATCAAAACGAATGAATCCGTTTTCGCCGACGGCCTCGTTGAGCTGTTCGGACAAGGCGACGTCATCGAGAATCCGCGCGATCGATTCGCGGATTCGATCAACCTGGGGATACGCATCCGGATGATCGCTCACATGCAGCAGTTCGCTGAAGGTCATGGCGCCAGGCTCGCCCATCTCGGGACTGGGAATCGGGATCGCGTGCGTCGGTTCCAGCCGCGGAAATCCCCGCAGGTCCCCCGTGGTCCCGTCGTAGGACACTGCGTCCTCCATCGCCAGCTTCAGGAGAATGACCCCCGGTCGGCGATAGATGTCGATGACCGCATCGGCGGCCGTGACATCGGTGACCGCCCTTCCCTCGCTGTCGAGCTGGGCCGCAATCATCTTCCGGAGACGCAGACGCTCGTCCGCACCGGTATCCTGCGGCGAGTCGTAGATCTCCACGTGCTCGGCGAGGATCTGCATCCCCTCGAACTCGAATGGAACCCCCTTTTCGACGGAGTGGGCGATCATGGCCGTGACGTCGCCGGCCAGCGTCCGGGCCATCATGCCGTAGAACTGCGGAATGATCGACTGGGTCAGAACGATCATGAGCAGGGTCAGCAGAACTCCGAACGCGACCACCGGGGCGAGGATGGCCCGGTAGCTGAGACCGACCACCGCCATGGCGAGCACCTCGTTGTCATTCGTGAACCGGTGCAGGGCGAGGGTGCTGCCGAAACCAGCCGCAAACGGCAATGCGTACTGCAGCATCGGTACCATGGCCAGAAAGACGTATTTGACGGCCTGACCGGCCGTCAGGAGCGACTCGCCAGCCAGAGGCTTGATGACGGCCCCGAATGCGATGACGGTCACCAGCACCCCGGTGGTGATGAGGATGACTCGAATCATCTCGAAGAGGATGTAGCGATAGAGCCGCAGAGGCATGGGGCAACAGTATCCCATCTGAACCGGCCGGACCGCCACCCGAGGCGGAAGACCCCTCTCTATCGACCTATCGGACCCGACATTGAGAATCTGGGCAACCCGTACGGCCTGGATCGGCTCGACCTGTTCTTTTCAGTTCCGGGCCCTCTTCACCACCAAAGAGCGACCTCCGTCAATTCGACGTTGTAGGCAGTGGTGCATCCCCGTGGCCGGATCCACCCGCTCATCCCCCGTGGCCACAAGGAGAATTGCCCGCTTCATGGTACGTGTCCCGCCCCATCCGATCCGGCTCCGAGGGTACCGAAGACCTTCTTCCGTACCCCGAATGCGAAGAGGCATCACCCTCATCGAGGCCCTGATCGCCTCCGCGCTGCTGCTGACGGTCGTCACCGCGGTTCTTTCCGCCCTGTCCGCCGGGCACCAGCACGCACGTGAAGCCCAGGGGCTGGTGACGGCCAGCCTGGCCGCGGAGCAACTGATGGCCCGGGTCAGTTCGGACGAATACGGATCCCTTGCCGATTGGAACGGATGGGACGAGGCACCGGGCGCGATGGTGGACGACGCCGACATGCCGGCGATCTTCAGCATGATCGGCCGACGCGTGCTCATCGCCCGCGAGGAACACGCCATCGATCATCTTCAGGTACTCGTCAACGGCTACACCGTCACCGTCGAGAGCTATGACGCCACCGGACGCATTCTCACCCGGCTCATCCGTTTCATTCCGGAGCCGCAGGCATGAACAGACCGACACGATCGACATTCCGCCGGGGGTTCACCCTGGTCGAAACGATTCTGGCCATCTCGATCACGGCCATGGTGGGTACGGGCATCGCAACCATGATGTCGGTACTGGGATCCGATGCCACCATGCAGTTCGACCTGCGGTCGGTCCTCGTCAGATCCAGCACGGCCCAGGCCCGTCTGTCCGCCTACATCGCTCCCGCCCGATGCGTGCTGGAAACGGACCGGGATCGGCTCGTGCTCTGGTTCGACGATGCGCGCGACAGCGACTCGGTCCACGCCTCGGAACTCCGGTGGATTCGACTCGACAAGAATCTCGATCGCGTGAGCGTCGATTTCATCAACTTCCCCGATGATTGGTCGCAGACCGCCGTCGCCATCACGGACACCGAGCATGCGTCGGGGTCGGACTGGATGTCGATACGCGAATCGTTCCGGTCCAGAGGCCTGCTGGCTTCCGTGCCGCTGGCCGAAGACGTGTCCCATCTGGCGTTCGAGACGGAATCCGGGGTCGACCACGAATCACGCCTTGTTGAGGCGACCCTGCACATGCGTACGTCCACGGACCCCGTCGAAGTGCGACTCACCGAGTCGATCCGGATGCACACTCCCCCCGAACGATGAAACCGAATCACCGACCATCACGACCCGACCGCGGCATCGCACTTCTGCTGGTGCTGGTCACCATGGCCACCGCGACGACGCTGGCCATCGGCTGGCTGGCCAGCCAGGACAATGCGAGCCTGGTGGGTCGGAACGTGGTGGCCACGGCCGAAGCCAGATCCGTCGCCTCC
>CAJWBW010000230.1:0-3543 GCA_913020415.1 uncultured Phycisphaerae bacterium
ATCTGGTCGAAAACATCTCCGGGGTGACAGTCGGGTCCGAATACCGGATGATACCGATCCCGGGATCGGATTCCGGACCGGTTCGAAAACTGCCTCCGCGAGACCACAGAACGATGGCCACCATTCATCCCACCGCCGTGATCGAGGGAGACGTCCAACTGGCCGACGATGTGGTCATCGGTCCCTACTGCGTGATCAACGGCACGGTCCGCATCGGATCCGGCACCCGGCTGGTCGCCCAGTGCTACGTCACCGGCTACGCGGAACTCGGTTCCGGAAACACCGTCTGGCCGGGCGCGGTGATCGGCGGACCACCGCAGGATCTCAACTTCGATCCCGACCAGGAGCGACCCGGCGTCATCATCGGCGACGGCAACATGTTCCGCGAAGGGGTCACGATCCACCGCGGCAAGACCGAAGAGCCCACCCGCATCGCCCACGACAACTACTTCATGACCAACAGCCACGTCGGACACGATTCGGTGCTGGGCAGCAACATCCAGCTCGCTTCGGCCGTCCTGCTGGCCGGCCACACGATCATCGACGACCAGGTGATCATCGGCGGCGCCACGGGCGTGCACCAGTTCTGCCGGGTCGGGCATGGCGCCTTTCTCAGCGGCGGCATCGGAACGCACCTCGACGTACCGCCCTGGTTCACCCTCACCTCCATCGGGGTGTGCGGATCGCTCAACCTCATCGGCATGCGGCGCAGCGGCATGTCGCGCGAGGAGATCACCTCCCGCAAGTGGGTCTTCAAGACTCTGTACCGCCAGCGTCATTCGATCAAGGAGGCGGTGGAGGTGCTTCGGGAGCGGAGCGACGACCCGGTGGTCGCCGAGTACATCGAATTCATCGAGACATCGGACCGCGGCATCTGCTGGGGCACGAATCGAAAGCACGTACGGACCCCCTCGTGACTGAACGACCCGGACATGGACGTCCACGACTGGAACTGCTCAATCTCGGAAGCGGATCGGGCGGCAACGCGACGCTGGTGATCGCCGGCGAAGGCGATCGTTCCCGTCGGATCCTGGTCGACTGCGGCTTCTCGATGCGACGGACCGCGAACGCCCTGCTCGAACTGGGCATCGAACTCCAGCAGCTCGACGGCATCGTGCTCACCCACCTCGACCGCGATCACTTCAACCCGGCCTGGTCGCGGCGGATCGGCCAGCTCGGCATGCCGGTGCACGTGGCCTCCATCCACGAACGCGAGGCCGTGGCCTGCGGATGCCCCGCGGACTGCCTGCGGGTGTTCGAGGACGAGATCGACTTCGGCGCGGACCTGACGGCCCGCACCCACCTGGTCACCCACGACGACACCGGCTGCATCGCCTACCGGTTCGAGTACCACGGACGCAGCATCGGCTTCGCGACCGATCTCGGTCACGTCCCCGAATCACTGCTGTCGTTCCTCGAGGGAATCGACGCCCTGGCGTTCGAATCGAACTACGACCGGTCGATGCAGATCCTGAGCGACCGCCCCGAGTTCCTCAAGCGACGGATCATGGGAGGCAGCGGACACCTGTCCAACGAACAGTCGCTGCACGCGGTGCTGCACGTCGACCGCACCTCCGATCTGCAGCACGTGGTGCTGCTGCACCTTTCGCGTCAGTGCAACGAGCCGGAGCGCATCATGGAGCTCTACCGGGCCTGCGCCCCGCACCTGGTCGATCGACTGGTGATCACCAGACAGAACAGCGTCTCGCGCCGGATCGAGGTCAAGCCGGCGGCCGTTTCAGACGTCGTCCCGAACGACCTCGAGGGGTTCCTCGGGCAGTCGCTCAAGGAGACGGGCTGACCAGACGTCCGGATCCACCGGAAAGGTCTCCTGCGGAACCCCTTCGACCAGCATCGGTACCAGCAGCGGCAGCGCCGCCTCCAGGGTCTGCTCGAGATCCGTCACCCGGTCCCGGGTGAACCGACCGGACTCGTCCATCTCGCGCCAGACCTGAATCGGTCGACGCCGCAGCTCGATCCGATGCGACGGCACGGCATCGGCCAGTTCCGGTTCCCGTCGGCACGTCCACCATGCGATCGGGGCACCGGGCATCACGATCGTGCCCGGCGGCACCATGGCCAGGGTGCCCCCTTCGAACCGGGGACTGGGCGCCTCCGCCGCCGGCATGCGCAGCGGTGTCGCTCCGTCGTGGAACATGGTCCAGACCATGGAGGTCTCGAGTTCCGCCACCGCCTCCCGGGCATCGGTGATCGCATCGGCCAGCGCCTCGGGCAGTTCGGTCCGCCAGACGTCCTCCAAGTGACCGCAGGCCTCCTCGACCAGCACTTCGGATCGATCCAGCGCCACCGGTCGTTCGTCCTCGTCCAGTGCCTCGAACTCCCCCAGGGCGAAGACCACCGCCTGCAGCGTGACCAGGGACGGGATCGAGGCACGCCACTGCGGCCCGTCCTGGGCCTCGGTCAGAGCCGTGGAGGCCGCGGCGAGATCGAGCCAACGTCCGAGAAGAGCGGCCCAGGAGAGTGATTCGGGGTGGAGTGGTGCGGTCATGGGTATCTGGAGCGATTGTCTCCGATCCCCGGCCTCCCTGCACGAAGGTGAGGCGAATCCACAAGTGGATTCCTGTCATGTGTTTCCGTGTTCTGCCGATAACGGATGTCTATGGCTACTACCGCAATCGGACGAAGAAAGAACCGCGCCAACAGCAACCGCACCCGGTCGGAATCGGAGCCGATGTCGGCTCCCCTCCGCTGGTCGCTCTGGATCGTCGGAGCCGGCACCTGGCTGTTCCTGGCCGCGGCGATGATCAGCTTCAACGGCGGGGACGCGCCGTCGACGACCGTGGCGGTGCACAACGAGATCACGCAGAATCTCGGCGGCGCCGTGGGTGCCTTCTTCGCCTGGTGGATCTACAACTTCCTCGGCATCGGCGCCTGGCTGCTGATGCTCGGCAGCGTCGTCTGGCTGGTCCAGTCGGCACGCGGGTACGGCGTCGGCCAGCCGCTGCTGCGCTGCATCGGACTCGTCATGGCCGCGCTGGCCTTTTCAGGATTCCATGCGTTGTGGTTCCCCGCCGAAGGCACGATGGGCGGATCCCCTTCCGGACTGATCGCGCACGCGACGGTCGACGGCCTGACCTCGCGCATCGGCGGGCTGGGCACCTTCCTGGCCCTGGCCGGCACCCTGCTGATCGGACTGATCATCGCAATGGACGAATTCATGCTCGCCCTCCCCGGGCGCTGCTGGGCACTGCTGACACGCATGGAAGTCCCCCAACTCCGGATGCCCGATCTGGCCGGGTTGGCCGCCGCCCCGATGGCGCTGCTGCGTCGCAACCACGACGTGGAATACGAGGACGAGTACGACGACGGAGACGAGGAGTACGAGGACGAGGAAGAGGAGGAATACGAGTACGAGTACGAGGACGAGTACGAGGACGAAGTCGAAGCGGAAGAACCCGTCGTCACCAGGACGTCGAAGAAGAAGAAGGCCGCCGCGAAGCCCGAGAAGAAGCCCGCCCGCAAGCAGAGCAAGGCCAAGGACAAGTTCGCCAAGTTCCAGCTGAAGCGGCAGCCGAAGCAGAA
>CAJWBW010000231.1:0-3514 GCA_913020415.1 uncultured Phycisphaerae bacterium
AGTCGATCCGCCGAGATCGCCGAGGTGCTGGTCCGCTCCGGCACCGTCCGCAAGGGCGACGTCATCCTCCGGCTCGACACCACCGAGATCGACGAGGCGATCCGGGATGCGAAGACCGCATTGGAGGAGAAGCAGGTCCAGATCGAGATCGCCAACCGAACCCGGGCCATGGAGGACGAATCGATGGCCATCTCGATGGAGCGGACGGTCAAGTCCGAGGAGCGGGCCCAGCGGGATCTCGAGCTCTTCGAACGCTTCCGCGCCGACATGATGAAGCAGCGCCAGCAGATGAGTCTGGAATACAGCCAGTTCCGGGTCGATGATGCCGACGAGGAGCTCCGTCAGCTCCAGGAGATGTACGGCGACACCACCCTGGCCGACCAGACGAAGGACATCGTGCTCAACCGGGCCAAGCGGAGCCTGAACCAGTCGCAGCGGAGCTTCGCCATGGCGAAGACCGAACACACGCTGTTCGAGAACCACGAATTCCCGGACCGCGTAAGCGACATGAAGGACGGTGCACGATGGAAGGCGACCGACCTCGAACACGCCAGAATGCGCGAGAAGCTGGCCATGATGCGTCGTGAACTCGATCTGGCCGGTGAACGCCGTTCCCTCGAGAAGCTGCAGGATCGGCTCGACGATCTGCAGGAGGATCGGAAGCGGTTCACCGTGACCGCTCCCATCGACGGGGTCCTGACGCGGATCAATCTCGAGGCGGGAGACACCATGGGCATGCAGCAGGGCATCGCCCAGGTCCATGATCTGAACCGGATGGCACTCAAGGGGACGATCGACGCCATCGATCTCAACGTCCTCCGGGAAGGCATGGCCGTCGACGTCGAGGTACCCGTCTTTCCGGGATTCGGTTTCGACGGAACCATCCGGTCCATCGGCCTGATCGGCTCCCCCTCCGGATCCTCGACCTCGTTCCCGATCGAAGTCGAGATGAAGTCCGACGACGATCGGCTTCGACTGGGAATCGCCTGCAACGTCAAGGCGACCCGGACCTTCCCCAACGTCCTGACCGTGCCGACGGATGCGGTGCAGCGCGATGATGATCGCACCTACGTCCTGGTCCGCCGCGGCGAGAACACCATCGAGCAGGACATCGTCATCGGCCTCGGAAACGATGCGGACGTGATCGTCCTGTCCGGACTGAGGAACGGCGACGTGATCGTGATCGATCGCGCGGAGGACGAATAGCACCGTGCGTGGCGGACCACTCCTGATCGGAATCACCCTCCTCGCCGTCCTCGCGGGCTGCCAGGGCCCCCGGCGGACCGCCGTCGAGGCGCGGGATGCGGCCGTCGAATGGATGGTCGAACACCAGAACCCCGACGGATCCTGGGGCACGATCGACGCATCGCGTCCCTACCAGATCTACCTGGACACCCAGTCGAGCCATCAGGCCTTCGGAGGAGCGACCTCCGCGCTGGGAGTGATGAGCCTCGTGGAGCCCAGCCGGACCAATGCCGCGGCGGAGCAGAGCCTGCATCGCGGTGTGCAGCATCTGCTGACGATGCCCGAAGTCGGCAAGGCGAGCGGAAACACCTTCTACGACATCTGGACGCACACCTATCTCGTCTCCGCCCTGTGCCGGGTCGTCGACGATCCCCGATTCTCCGACTCCCGGAAACGGATCGTTGCGGTCATCGAACGGGAGATCGAGATCCTTCGTGACCGGCAGGGTCTCGATGGAGGTTGGGGCTACTACGACTTCGAGTACATCCTCGAGAATCCCAGCGGAGACCAGAGCACCAGCTTCAACACCGCCGCCGTGCTGCTCGCCCTCGAGGAGGCGCGGGCCAGGGGATTCGACGTCGATCCACGGATGGTCGACGACGGGATCAAGGCGGTCGAACGGATGCGTCTGCCCAGTGGCGCGTACGTCTACGGAACCTACGCCCAGTATCGCCCGCAGGCACCCTACAACATGATGAAGGGTTCGCTGGGGCGATCCCAACCGTGCAACCTGTCCCTGCATGAACTCGATCGCGAGATCACGCTCGAGCAGATGCAGGCGGGCGTGGAGGCGCTGCGCCGCGATCATCACTACATCGAGATCGGACGTGGACGCAAGATCCCGCACGAGGCCTACTACTCGACGTCGGGCTACTACTACTTCTTCGGTCACTACTACGCCGGCATGGTGGTCGAGGAACTCGAGGAACCGGCACGCAGTGAACTCGCCACCTGGCTGCAGGACGTCATGATCGACGTCCAGGATCCGGCGGGCAGCTGGTTCGACTATCCGCTGTACGGCTACGGTCATCCGTACGGCACCGCGTACGGTCTGCTGGTCCTGCAATCGACGCACCGGGCGCTGGGAACCGAAAGCGAGTCCGTGGAGCACTGAAGCGGATCAGAGGCCCGAGAGCCGCCCGGTCGAATCACCGAAGCGGTCCACCGGTACATCCATCCGGTCCAGTAGCGACGTGTAGAGATTGCACAACGGCGTACCGGACTCGAACGACACGTGTCGCCCGGGATCGAGGGTGCCCCCGCCTCCCCCTGCGAGCAGGATGGGAAGATCGTCGTGGTTGTGGCGGTTGCCGTCCCCGATCGCACTTCCGTACACCACCATGCAGTTGTCGAGCAGCGTGCCGTCCCCTTCGGGCTCGCTGGCGAGCCGATCCACGAATCGTGCGAATCGACCCACGTTGAACCGGTCGATGCGACGGATCTTCTCGATCATCGATTCGTCGCCCTTGTGATGCGACAGCTGGTGATGCCCTTCGGCCACGTCGAGGAAGGGGAATGAACGGTTCGATCCCTCGTTGGCCCACATGAAGCTCGCCACCCGGGTCTGATCGAGCTTGAAGGCGAGAATCATCAGTTCCGACATGACGTCAAGGTGTTCGCGGTAGTCTCCCGGGATGCCCTCGGGTCGCTCGAAGGTCGTCAGCTGGGCCGGATCCTGCTCCATGGTCTCCACGAGTTCGATGCGCCGTTCGAGTGAACGCACGGATTCGAAGTATTCGTCGAGCCGAAGACGATCGGCCCGTCCCAGCCGGGCGGACAGGCGACGTCCGTCCTCCCGGACGTAGTCGAGGATGCTGCGTCGACGACGCATGCGTTCGTACCGGGCCTCCAAGGTCTCCCGACCGGGACCGAGCGAGAAGAGTCGTTCGAACACCAGCCGAGGGTTCGTCTCCTTGACGTTCGGTGTCCGCGCCGAACGCCAGGAGATGTTGGTGGAGTAGACACAGGAATACCCGGAGTCGCACTGTCCGGACTGGCGTCCCCCTTCGCATCCCAATTCGAGGGACGAGAATCTGGTCTGCCCTTCGAGATGACCCGCGGCGACCTGATCGACGGAGACACCGACCGAGATGTTGGCGCCGGACGTCTTGTAGGGATGGGCGCCGGTCAGGAAGCAGGCGGACGACCGCGCGTGATCTCCCGGACCGTCTCCCAACGCCTTGGCGTTGTGATGAGCGAGGCCGCTGAGCACCGAGACGTGCTCGCGGACCCGTTCCAGAGGCTTGAGCAGATGGGAAGGTGTCCAGTC
>CAJWBW010000232.1:0-3491 GCA_913020415.1 uncultured Phycisphaerae bacterium
GCGGGGGTGGCGGCGGCGAGTGTTGAGCCGGCCAGAGCGAATCCGTCGGCGCAGGGCATCGAATCCGTACCGGTGCACTGGGCGGTGAAGCACGGAAGATTGCGGTACGCCATCACGATCAGGGAGTCGAACTGCTGCCAGGCCTGCGGCAGCAGGTTCCCGGTGTCGAGTTCGTCCAGCAGATTCGTGTTGATGAAGCCGGACAGGGTGGCATGCACGTTCGGAGATGATGCATTGTGCGTCGTGATCAGACCGCGGACGGCGGTGGCCATCGCCACCCAGTCCGAGGCCGTCGCGGCGCCCTTGGGCTCCACATCGAGGTTGATGTCGATGGTCGGCGTTCCGCCCGATCCGATGTTCGTCGACAACGTCACCGGGCACTGGGTCAGGTAGGCCAGCAGATTCTGGACGTTGTCGGAGACCGAGGCGGTGTCGTGGCCGGACGCAGTGGTCCAGTCGTCGTCTCCGTAGTTCAGGGAGACATGCAGTCCCGCGCCGTCGACTGCGGTCAGATAGGCGTCGAGGTCGGTGTAGAGGGCCGAGCCCTGCACGACCCCCGCGGCCTCCTGGATGATCCAGCCGCCGGCCACGGTGGGGAGCGACGAACTCGTGCAGCATTGGATGAAGGCGGCCCGATCCACGCTGCTCGTGATCGGCTGCTCGAGCCAGTTCATCATGCCGACGGAGTAGGGGGAAGGGGGTGCGGCGCACGCGGCCCCCGATGCGATGGCTGCGCACACGCTGACAAGCAGATGGGTCATCCCGGATCCTCCCCTCCCTCCGATTAGAGTGGGGAAACCGCATCCGGTCAACGACTCATTCGCAGAAACGGCCTCCGCCGCGTCCGCAACCGTGTTCAAAAGTCATTTGGAGGACAGGTGCAGCACCAGTTCGCCGTCACCGTCGATGACTTCGGCCCAGTGCAGGCCCAGGGCATCGAGCTGCCGGTGTTCGCCGATCTGTTCCAGTGCCCTGGCCGCGGCCGCACGGTCGCCCTTCGCGATGGCCCGCTGCAATTCGAGGGCGGCATCGATCGCCGCCTGCGGCATCTCGTCGTCGACGACCGCATGCAGTTCGGTGGGCGTGGTCCGCCCGACCACCACCACCGGACCGATTGGCAGCGAACGCACGGCGTCGCCGGCCTGGCGTAGGGTCTCCCCGTCGACGAGGATGCGGGTTCCGAAGGCCTTGTTCGCTCCTTCGAGACGCGAGGCCAGATTCACGGTGTCGCCGATCGCGGTGTAGTCGTTCAGGTCGGGCGGTGCGCCGCAGTCGCCCACGATCGCTTCGCCGGTTGCGATGCCCAGGCGGATGTCCAATCCGACCTCCGGCATGGAGCGTATGGCTTCGGCGCAGGCTGCGGCCGCGGCGCACGCGCGGGCGGCCTGATCCGGCTGCTCGTCGAATGCGGACCAGAAGGCCATCAGTCCGTCCCCGAGGAACTTGTTCACGTAGCCGTCCTGCTCGACCACCTGCTGGGCAAGGATTGAAAGGGCACGGTTCGCCAGGGCAACGGCCTCGGCGCTGTCCAGACGTTCGCTCGTCGTCGTGAAGCCGGCCAGATCGGCGAAGAGGACGCTGATCTCGCGTCGGACGCCGGCCACGCTCAAGGCGGATGGATGCTCGATCAGCGTATCGACGAGCCGATCCGAGACCCGGGCCTTGAATTGGCGGGTGATGCGCTTCTTGTCGCGCTGGATGAGGATGGCGCTCGTGCTTGTGCAGGCGATCCAAGCGCCGAGTCCACCGGTGGCCGGAGCGATGATCGGAACGAACTGGCCCCACCACCCGAAGACAAACATCGATGCGATGCCGATGTATCCCGCGATCAGCAGCAGGCTGCCGGTCGTTCCGATCCACGGCGTCGTCGAGCTCATGAGCAGGATCACGGCGAGTCCCAGCAGCAGGGTGATGATCGAACTCCAGCCGTCCGCGTGTCCGTAGGAATGACCGGTCAGCACCATGTTCGCCACCGCGGCGTGCACCACCACGCCGGGGGTGCGTGGGCCGGCCACGGTGGGAACGAAGTCGGCGATGGATCCGGTCGCCGTCCAGCCCACGAAGACCAGGCGGTCCGCGAGCTGCGAATGCAGCGCAGCCTCGAGCTCGCCGATCTCGGCAGCACCGGACTCGGTCGCGTCGGCGAGTTGCTTCCACGTGTGCAGGGATTCGGCATGGGCAAGACTGTCGTCGTCGGTGAAGACGGATGCGAGTTCGGTGGCGGGTTCGAGCTCGCCGAGGGTGAACTCGTATTCATCGGCGAGCTCGGCCTGAGCAGCATCCGACAGCGGATCATCGGGATCGAAGGATGCATCCTGCCGCAGGACGCGAAGCAGTTCGACCGAGAGTGCCGACATCGTCTCCTGGTTCTCCGAGTGCAGACCTCTGGCCCGCACGAGTTCGGCGATCGTCCCGATCGACAGATGCCCGGCGCCCACCGGATCGTCCAGGTCCCGCCGAAGCAGATGCATCCAGCCCGTGCCGTACCCGGTGTAGGGCCAGGCGATGGGGTAGTTGAACCCACGCCTTGGCAGATCGGCCTTCAGGTGCGAGGTGTCTCCGTCCAGATGCACCATCGCCGCTGCGACCCCGAGTGCGTCGGCGCTCCCGGCCCGGCCAGACTGGTACGGAGCGAACGAACGGACCTGTCCGTCGCCGTCACGCTTCGAGATGTGCACGTAGCCGAGTCCGCCGGCACGCTCGACCAGTTCGGGCAGGGGCATGCGGTCCATGGGGGATCCGTTCGCCGTGATTGTTCCGAAACCGTGCAGATTCCTGTCGCGGGCACGTCGGCGTGCGATCGCTTCGCTGCGTGCTTGACGCCGGTACGCGGCCTGCAGGGCCCGTTCGGCGATTCCGTCGGCTTCCAGTTCGGGATCCGACCACAGTGCATGACGCTTGAGGGCGAGCGTATTGGCGGCGAAAGCCGCCCGGTCGACGGCCGACAGTGACGTCGCGGCGTCGGGCTCCAGATCGATGTCGCTGCGAAGCAGCTGCACCGTTCGTTCGAGTCCGGCCGGCGATCCGCCGGCGTCCCGCCACCGTGCTTCGAGTTCATCATCCTGATGAAAAAGTCCCAGTACGGTGTCGGCATCGATTGCGGCCACCAACGCCGCATCGTCCGCGGGATCCTGTCCGGCTTCGGTGAAGTCGAGGTCGAGGACGATCGTGCGTGCCCCGGCCCGGCGGATCTCCTCGATGCAGCCGGCCAGCAGCGTGCGCTTCCACGGCCAGCGGCCGATTCGCTGGAGTGCACCGTCGTCGATGTCGACGTGCACGATGTCCGGGGACATCGGAACGGGGCGTCGTGGGACGTACTGCTGCTGCAGGTCGCGCGTGCGGGCATCCGGGGAGTCGAATGCCCCCAGGCCATCGAGCAGCACCACCACGAAGAGCACGATGAGACCGACCTGCTGTACGCGACCGCTGTACTTCATGCCGTCAGTCTACGCCGTGATGGTCACCATCGCGGTCTCATCCGGTCCAAGGTC
>CAJWBW010000233.1:0-3488 GCA_913020415.1 uncultured Phycisphaerae bacterium
ACACCTTTGGGTCGATGGACGTGCACGTCAATGTCCGCGGTGGCGGCTTCACCGGCCAGGCCGGGGCCATCATCCTGGGACTCGGCCGTGCCCTGCGGAACTACGACATCTCGCTGGACTCCACGTTGCGTGAGAACGGCTATCTCACCCGCGACCCGCGAAAGGTCGAACGGAAGAAGCCCGGACAGCCCGGTGCCCGCAAGCGGTTCCAGTTCTCCAAGCGGTAAACATTCGAACACAGATCCCGGGGTCACGAGCCGGCGCCATCGGTCCGTCGTGTCCTGCGAAGCCGCCGCTCGATCGCGGAAGCGGTCGTACCGTGCCGCGCGGAAAGCTCGGCCAGCGTGCACGGGGCGTTCCCCGTCAACCCGAAGCGGTCCTCGAAGATCCTCCGACCGCATTCATCGGCCGAACCGGCCGTTTCGATGTCGTTCCGATCGGGCAGAAGCCATTCCCACGGCACCCGCTGCCGAAGCAGCGTTCCGATCCCCCCTTCGACGGGAGCGGAGCGGCTGGTGGCCCGGCGCGGCCGGGCGGAGATCTGTCCTTCCTGCAACGCCGCATCGAGGCGGTCCAGCCCCGTCGCGACGACCGTGTCACCGGCGTCCACATCCGCATCCACGATCGCCCGATCGAGCAGATCGACCAGCAGACGAAGCACGAGCTCCCGCTCCTGGACGGGCAGAGCCGCAACCGGCTGCTGCACGTATTCCTCCACCCGCTGTCTCATCGGCACCAGTCCCTGGACCATCATCCGCAGATGAAGCATCGCCGCGTGCCGCAGCATGGTCTCGATCGAATCGAGCCGTTCCACGGAGGGCGTCGCACCGCGCACGGCAAGTCCTCGAGCGGCCTCGGAGCAGAGCCGACCGTACCCCCTGCAGTCCATTCGCATCAACGCGAGATCCGGCTGCCCGGCACCGGCAAGCAGGCCATCCCCGTCGATCAGGGCATGATGGGGCAACCGCTGCATGAGGCCGCGTGGCATCTGAACGGAATCGTCACCCCCATCGTGCCTCCACACCAGCGGCAATGCGAGGAGTCGTTCCAACCGCAGGCGATGCACGGCCCGGTGCAGGGCCGGCACGCTCTTGCCGAGCCGTTCCGCCATGCTCGGCATGGAGATCCCCCGCTGCCGCGCCCGTTCGATCACGCGTGCATCGCGTGAAGTCAGCGGACCGTGCTCGGCGAAGATCCGGCGCGTCGATTCGCTCCGCTTCAGTATTCCACGCACCGCCTCGTGGGAACGACCGATCTCGGAGGCAATGCGTCGTGCGGCTTCATTCAGCGTGACCGAACCGTCGTCACCCAGCTGCACGGCTCGTGCGATGATGTCACCACGCTGTTCGTCCGTGATCCGCGCGAAGGACGAGGCCGCCGCCACGCGATCCGAGTTGCCGGCCATGAACCGCTCCAGCGAATCCGGGAAGCAGGCCAGTCGACGATGGCCGTCATCGCCACGCACGAAGTGAAGCACCAGTCCGGTCTGACGGTATCGCTGCAGGGTCCGACGGGACACCCCCAGGCGGCGGGCCAGGGTGTCCATGTCCTCCGCACGTCCGCGTTCGAGCGTCTGCGGCAGATCAAGATCCCAACTCAGACGTTGGATGAACGTCACGAGATCACGCTGCAATGCGGCACCGACGACCGAGGTTCGCGGACCGGGCCGATCGGACCGGTACCCGGTGATGCGGAAGGTGATGAAGTCCTCCGGGTACAGCCGGGAGGATTCGATCACCTCCAGCAGCTTCTCGGCCGCATCCATCTGACGGAGATGCGTTTCCGCGGGAGCGTATTCAAGCTGCCGCAGCAGCTCCTGCAGCACGCCACTGGTGAATGCGGCGGACCGGGGCATGCTCAGTGATCCAGCCAGCGAACCGGTTCACGAAGACGGATGAATTCGTGCGCACCGGCCAGCTCGTAGAAACGCTCCAGTCCGGCTCGCTGCGCGGGTCCGAACTCGTAGCGGATGCTTTCACGGAGATACTGGTCCGCAACGTCGATCGGCCAGTTCCGTTCCGACTCGACCCGGGCAAGAATGCCCTCCAGATGCATGCGGTTGTAGCGGTACTGCCGTTCCAGAAGGTCGCTGGCAAGCCGAAGCGCGGCCTGGTCGCCGTCGGCCCGTCCCAGCCAGATGCCGAAGATGAACGGAAGTCCCGTCAACTCCTTCCACGCCTCTCCCAGATCGAGCTGATGGGGCATCGCCGCGTCTTCGGGCGCGGCTGCAACCACCTTGTCGCCGATCAGGAGCACCGCATCAGGCCAGTCCGAACGGGCGGACGCGTCGAACGGAAGAATCTCGACCCGCCGCCCGTACCGCTCCTGCATCACCACCTGCAGCAGGACCACCGACGTGTGGCTGTCGGAGTCGCAGTGCACCCGGTCGATCGTGTCGAGCGGAGACCGGGCGAACAATCGGACCGTATGCGTCGCACCGTCGCATCCCAGCGGCGGTGCAGGCAGGATGACCGGATCGCATTTCGCCTGGTGGTAGTCGATCGAAGAACACAGGGCCGCGTCGACCTCGGATGATTCCAGCAGTTCCACCAGCCGACTCGGGACGGCGTGCTTCAGCTCGACCCCCTGAAGGACGTCGAGGCCCGCGATGATGGGCTGGGTGTTCAGGAATTCGACGACGCCGAGACGCAGCAGCGAACTCGTCTCCGACGGGACGGCGGTGTCGTCCGTATCCACCATGCCCACAGTATAGGAGGGGCGGGAGTACAGCTGCGGCGTGCAACCCCGCCAACGAACAGGGAGTCGTCGAACCCAGGAAGCGCCGGATCAAAGGTGGGTCGGCCTTGCTGGCGGTCCCGCGAATACCGTGCTCGCTTCCGGGGTTCGACGACTCCCGACGTGGACAGAACATCGGTCCGATGCCGTCCACGCCCATCACATTTTGCCGGGGAAGCCGGAAGTTCCGATAGTGTGCCGCGTCGCGTCGGTCAGATCACATGTGCACCCGGCCGCAGGCGGTCCAGCCCCGAATGCATCCCGAAGGAGGCTCCCTCGGCGAGCACGGCACGTCGGATACGGGGATGCAGGCGGGCAATGACGGCGTGCGGCTTGGTGCCGGAGGCCCGGCCCAGTTCCCGGAGCCCGTTGGGAGCGCCCGGAACGTTGGATAGCAGTTCGACCCGGTCGACCGAACCGACCGAACCCTCCGCGATGACCCCCGTCAGATCAATGGTCATCTGATCCATGCTGACCACCCCCACCACCGGGGCGTAGCCGATGACACGGTCACTGCTCAACAGTCCGACCACCTGCGGAGGCAGCATGGGATCGATCGATGATGGTCGAACCGGATAGCCGTCGGCGTAGCCCACGGGAACGATGCCGATCATGCTGTCCCGGGCGGGACGCCAGGTGCCGTCGTATCCGACGGGTTCGCCCTCGGGCACGAAGCGGGACTGGACGATTTCGCTGGTCCACCGCAGCGATGGACTGAGACCGGGTATCGATGCGGCGTCGGACACGGACGG
>CAJWBW010000234.1:0-3476 GCA_913020415.1 uncultured Phycisphaerae bacterium
GAGGGCCATGGCGTGCGTGTCGCCGGCGGCGATGGCGACCCAGCCGGTTCCCGACGGATGGCCGAGTTGTCCGCCACCGTTCCAGCCCCACGCATCGAGGGTGCCGTCGGTCTTGATCGCGACCACGTACGAATGTCCGGCTTCGATGGCCGTGTAGAAATCGCCTTCGGGGACGTCGTCGACACCGGAGGTGGCCATGCCCCAGTGCACGATCGTGCCGTCCTCGAGCAGCCCCATCGAGAAGAAGTAGCCGCAGGTGACCTGGACGAAGTTGTCGCCCGAGGGGACCGTCGACTGTCCGTAGGTGTCACTGCCCCAGGATTGGACTTCGCCGCCCGGGGCGGCGGTTGCAAGCGTGCACACCGCCGAGCAGAACGCAGCTTTCGCTGCAACGGGTATCTCAAACATGTCCGCCTCCCACGGATTCCATCATTGGATCATGCGGGACACGATGCAAGGGAAATCCGCTGGAACCACGGTGGATCGGCCGCCACGCACGTCAATGCCGTA
This sequence comes from uncultured Phycisphaerae bacterium, assembly GCA_913020415.1. GTDB lineage: Bacteria > Planctomycetota > Phycisphaerae > Phycisphaerales > SM1A02 > UBA854. The sequence goes on from CAJWBW010000234.1 coordinate 511, forward strand.
CTCAGTGCCAGGTCGCCTCGAGCACCCGCAGCCAGTTGTCCACCGCCATGGCCCGCAGGGCCTCGTCGCTCCAGCCGCGCGTGCGCAGGACGTCGATCAGCTTGGGCAGGCCGGCGCAGTCGCCCAGCGGCGCGGGCATGGTGGCTCCGTCGAAGTCGCTGCCCAGGGCCACGTGTTCGATGCCCATGCGATCGACCATGTAGTCGAGATGGTCGGCGACCACGTCGAGGGGGGTGTTCGCGTCGCGTTGGCCGTCGGGGCGTGTGAAGCCGACGTGGAAGTTCGCGCCGACGATGCCGCCGGTGTCGCGGATGACGTCGAACTGGTCGTCGAGCAGGTTCCGCGAGGAGGCGCACACCGCATGGGCCCCGCAGTGCGTCGCGACCACCGGCGCGGTGGTGGTCTCGGCCAGATCCATGAACCCGCGGTAGTTCAGATGCGACACGTCGAGCATGATGCCCAGTTCGTTGCAGCGACGTACGAGCTCGGTGCCGGCCTCGGTCAGCCCCGGACCGATGTCCGGCGTGCAGGGGAAGGCGAAGGGCACGCCGTGGGCGAATGCGTTCGATCGGCTCCAGACCGGTCCGAGGGAACGAAGGCCGCGTGCGTAGTCCGCCTCGAGATCCGTCAGGGACGGTTCGAGCATCTCGACGCCTTCGTAATGAAGGATCAGGGCCATCACGTCGTGATCGAGGCAGTACCGAAGTTCGTCGACGGTCCGCACCAGTCGGATCTCGTCCGGATGCTGCTCGAGCATCGCGTCCATCCGGTCCAGCACGCTGTCGGTCATCGGTCGCGCCTGCGTCCGAAGCACGACATCGCTGCAGCCGGCCTCGAGGTGGGTGCCGTCGTTGGCGGTGATGGGGCGCGACTCGACCTCGCCACCGGGAATGAAGATCGCGTAGAAGCCGGCCCCGAGTCCGCCCCGCCGCGCCCGGACGAGGTCGATGTGTCCGTCACCGTCGCGGTCGACGATGGAGGCCGAGGTGTCGTCGGCGGGCGGGAAGATTCGGGTCAGCGTGTCGTTGTGACCATCGAGGATCTGCAGCGGGGGCATGCGGTCTGCTTTCGGAATGGGGTCGGGAATGAGCCGCCTTGGGAATCAGGCGTAGAGGGCGTGGGTGCGAATGTAGTCGAGGACGAGCGGATCGATCGTGTCGTCGGCATCGTCCCCCGATTCCAGCCGGTTTCGCACGTCGGTCGAGGACATCGTCATGCACGGCAGATCGAGTCGTCGGTCGCACCAGGTGCGCACCTCGGCCTCCGACCAGTTTCCGCCGCTTTCGGCCATCGCGCGGGCGAAGGCTTCGACGCTTCCGTGTCGACGGGGCAGCACCACCGGTGCGGACAGGGCCAGCAGTTCGTCGCAGTCCTGCCAGCGATGGAAGGACTCGGCCTGGTCGTCCCCGATCAGGAAGTGCAGCGGAGTGTCGGGGCCGAACTCCGATCGGATCGCGCGTACCGTGTCGATCGTGTAGCTGGGACCTTCCCGTTCGAGTTCCAACGTGCGGATCTCGGCTCCCTCCAGATCGCGGAGGGCGAGTTCCAGCATGGCCACCCGGTGAGCCGACGGCGTCGGGGGGCGGTCGAGCTTGTGCGGACTGATCGCGGCGGGCACGTAGAGCAGGCGCCGGGCGCCGATCAGCTCCGCGGCCTGGGCCGGCAGGGCGGCGTGCGCCCGGGTCGGAGGATCGAACGTGCCCCCGAAGAGCAGGATGGGGGCGGCGTCGGTCACGTCAGGATTTCGGGACGCTCACGATGCGGACCTGCGTGAACTGCCGGTGCCCGTGGGTGCCGCCGTGGAATCCGTAGCCGGACTGCTGCGCTCCGACCCAGGGGGATCCCTTGGCGCCGCCGCAACCCTTGTTGATTCCGATCATGCCCGCGGTCATGCGGCGGGCGAGGTTGGCGGCCCGGTCGGTGTCGCCGCTGAAGACCGCGGCGCCGAGTCCGTAGGGGGTGTCGTTGGCGAGGGTGACCGCCTCGTCCTCGTCCTTGACCCGCATGATGCAGGCGATGGGGCCGAAGGTCTCGGCGTGCATGATGTCCATGTCGTGGTTCAGGCCGGTGAGCACGGTGGGGGCGACGAAGTTGCCCTCCATCGGCGTGTCGCCGCAGGACACCACGGCGCCCTGCTGCTTGGCCGTCTCGAGCTGCTCCAGGACCATCTCCTTCTGGCGGGTGCTGACCATCGGCCCGTGGGTCGTGCCCTCCTCGGCGCCGTTGCCGACGACGAAGTCGCCGACCCGCTTGATCACCGCCTGCTCGAACTTGTCCGCGATGCCGTCCTCGACGTAGATCCGCTCGGTGCTGACGCAGACCTGTCCGCAATTGCGGAAGGAGTTGAAGACCGCGAAGTCGGCGGCCTCGTCGAGATCGGCGTCGTCCAGCACGATCATCGGATCCTTGCCGCCGAGTTCCAGGATGACCCGCTTCAGACCGCCGCCGGCCGACTGCAGGATGTGCTGGCCGGTGGCCCGGCTGCCGACGAAGGCGATCAGGTTGACGTCGGACTGCACGAGGGCGCGTCCCTGCTCGCCGTCGCCGTGGATGATCTGCAGCACGCCTTCGGGAAGGAACTCGTTGTAGATGTCGGCGAACGCCTGGCCGGTGAGCGGGGTCTCCTCGGAGGGCTTGAGCACCACCGTGTTGCCGGCGACCAGTGCGGGAAGCACGGTCTGCTGCGGCATCAGGAAGGGGAAGTTCCACGGCGTGATGACTCCGCAGACGCCGTAGGGGTCGTAGTAGAGGGTGGTCTCGACGGCCTGGTCCTCGAGGTGCTCGGGAGCCAGTGCCTCCATGATGGAATCCAGGGCGCCCGGTACGCACGAGGCGGCGTACGCGGCTTCGCCCCGTCCCTCGACGGTGGGCTTGCCCATCTCGGAGGTCATCAGATCACCGATCTCGTCGGCCCGGGCCTCGATGGCCTTGGCCACGGGTCGGAGCATCTCCACGCGTTCGGCGGT
>CAJWBW010000235.1:0-3461 GCA_913020415.1 uncultured Phycisphaerae bacterium
GCCGATGCGGATGATGTACAGGCTTCCGCCCGAGACGTCGGCCGTTGCCTGCGAGGAATAATCGTTGCATCCGTCCGTATCGCCGTTGCATCCGATCTGCGTCTTGTTGTTGCAGTTGCCGCGGTAGATCACGATGTCGGAGTCGAAGTCGATCAGGCTGCAGGTGGATACGGTGATGGTGCCCGATGCGGGTGCGGTCCACGCGAACCACACGTCGTCGTTCATGTCGCCGAGGTAGGTGTCGGGGCACTGGGCCTCGTCGTACGCGTCGGAACTGGTGGTGCCGCCCACGGTGGTGAAGCTGGTGCTGCCTTCGCTGATGAAGAAGGCTCCCGAACATTCGTCGTTGGGGATCGTGCCGCCGCCGCCGTTGCCGCATTGCCCGTCGAGACATCCGGTGATCGAATCACGGAAGGTGGTGATGTAGTCGATGCTGCTCTGGGCGAAGTCGTTGGCACAGGTGATCGAGGGGTTCATGGTGTTCCCCGGACACCCGCAGTGCTGGCTGCCCCAGTTGTGCCCGAGTTCATGGGCCGACAGATCGGTTGCGCAGGCGAACGCGCCGCAGCAGTCCGACTCGACCACGCTGTATCCGAAGCTGGAGCAGACGGCACCCAGCCACGCGATTCCGATGGTTCCGCCGCCTCCGCCGTTGCCGGTGAAGAGCTGGACGACATCGCGGTTGATGCCCCCCTGGCTGGATTGCCAGTGGGATCGGACCTGTTCAAGCCGATTGTCGATCGATCCCGAGTAGGGATCGCTGCTGTTGGTGCGGACGATGATCGTGTTGACGGTATGGGTCAGCCCGACCTGCGATTCGTACTGGGTGTTGATCTGGTTGATGACCGAGTTGATCCGGTTCTCCACGGCGCTCGTGGAGCCGTAGTCCTGGAAGTACTCGTAGTCCGCATCGCAGGCGAGCACGGCTGCACAGACCGATTCCCCTCGGACCGAGGCCTGGGTGACGGGTTCGGTATCGACGGCCCACTGGTCGAGAAATCCGTGCTCGAACTCGTTGGTTCCGCAGGTCCCCTTGGGGGAGATGACCGCCTCCTGGGGATAGACCGCATAGAGATCGTCGTCGACGCCCTTCATCCGGTCGGCGAGCGGCTCCGCCCACCACAGCGACCGGTCCTCGAACCGTACCGAAAGGTAGAGCATGTCGTTCATGAACGAGGCGGCCACGATGGAACGGTCCATTCCCTCGACGAATCCTCGGTAGGTGTTGATCGGGCCCGGCTCGACGTCCACGAGGACGCCGTTGCCGCGATCCTCGATGAGTCGATAGTCGTCGGTCCGGTTGGAGTGGGGCGAGAGCACGATCGACTGGTTCACGCCGTCGATCCGGATCTTCATGATGAGTTCACTGCCCTGGCCGGCTCGAAGGTCGGCGGACTCGAGGTTCGACCACCGCAGCTGCAGGCGCTCATTGACCCGCTCGTTGAGACCGTCGACGGATTCGGTCGAGGCGATGGCAGAACCGGTGGACGCCATGCCCATCGCAACGGCAAGGATCGGGAATCCGAGTCGGGGTCGTTCGGTGCGTTTCACGAAGTGCTCCTCTCTCGAGCGTGTGGTGTCCGGGGCGTCCTGCATCGGGATGCTCCGGCCGTGGTGTGAGCAGCCGATCACCGGTGCTCCGATCGGTTCCACGCTACGTCTGCCCGGGGTGTGGTGCAACCAGACGGACTCACGTGAAGACGGGATCCACTGCAGATCACGCCGTCCTCCCCACGCGGTCCTGAATGGGACCTCATAGAACGTGTCCCCAGCTTGGACGCGGTGCAAGAGGTTTTTTGGTATCCACACCACCTTCTTGGGCGAATCCGTCCCGCTGAGGGGGCGCAAGGGAGGTTTTGCCCCCGGCGTGTATGCTGGGAACATGATCCGTTCACGATTGAAGAGGTACTTGATCCTGCTTGCGACCTCGTGCTCGCTGGCCGGTGCGGCCGTGACGGGCCACGCCGTCGAATCCGACGGCAGCCGCATCCGCTTCGATGCCACCGAACACGATTTCGGTTCGATCATGGACGTGAGCACGTACGATACCGTGTTCCGATTCGCCAACACCGGTGTCGCTCCTCTGGTGATCGAACAGGTCAAGGCCGGCTGCGGCTGCACCACTCCGGCACTCGAGAAGAAGGTCTTTGCTCCGGGTGAATCCTCCGAGATCGCGGTGACCTTCAAGCCCCGGGGGGGAGGTCGTCAGACCAAGCGGATCACGGTGTTCACCAACGATCCAGTGGAGCCGACCGTCACCCTCTCCATCAAGGCCGACATCACGCCGTTCGTCACCGCAACCCCCAAGATGGTCCGCTTTCAGAACGCCCGCACCGGAGCAGGGCAGCAGGCCGTGGTCCGGTTGGAGGCGATCGATCCGGAGTTTTCGATCCGCCGAGCCTACGTGACGGGACTGGCCGCGAAGTACTTCGGCGTCCAGGTGCTGCCGCGTCCCGAAGGCATCACCACCGGCCCGCGAAACGTCCTCGTGAGCCTGTCGCCCGAAGCGCCGTGGGGCATGCAGTACGCCACGCTGAATCTGGACGTCAACGGTCGGCCGGAACCGGGCGGTGAACCGGTCTCCCACACCGCCAAGGTCACCGTCAATGCGAAGGTATCCGGGACGCTGTCGGCCAATGCAACCATGTTCCAGGTCGGAATCGTGGAGCCGGGGGAGACCTTCAGCAAGACCGTGGTGCTGCGTCATACCCAAGGCAAGCCATTCAACGTGCTGGGGGTCGCAATCGATCGCGGAACGGTGGATGACATGCGGGTGGAGTTCATGCCGGCTCCGGATCGCGATGACTCCTGGTTGCTGGTGCTGACCGGGACCCCCGCACGAACCGAACAGGCCGTGCGCGGCGAGGTCGAGATCACCACCGATGTCGATGGTGAAGAGGAGATCTCGATGCGTATCGGCGGCATGGCCAGAGCAGGTTCCGATCGCCGTGCGCCGGCAACGCCGCGTCCCGCTCCGTGAGCGTGCCGGGCCGTCTGCATCCGCCTTTCATTCATCTTCGGTGGGGGGGTGCCCGAGCCCCGGCGGGTCTTCCGACGCGAGGCCCGGCCGTCGCCGGGCGCGACGTCCTGCACCCGAGGCGGGACCGTCGGTGCCTGCGCGGCGACCCGGACGGGCCCGCGGCTTCGTCGAGGAGTACGGACCGGTCCGCCCGACCTGCCGCCGCGTGGGCAAAGTAGAGTGTCCGCATGACACGCAACGCCCAGAGTTCGATCTCCCCCGCGCCCGGAAGGGTCTGGACGCGCGGCTACACCGGGCTGATGATTTCCCAATTCGCGGGCGCGGTCAACGACAACCTGCTCAAGGGCGCGCTGTTGGTGCTGGTGGTGTCGCCGAATCTCTGGGCCGATGTGCTCGGACCGGCCAGCACGGGATGGGTGAGTTTCGCGTTGACCTTCCCCTTCATCATCTTCCTCGGGTACGCCGGCCAACTGGCCGATCG
>CAJWBW010000236.1:0-3460 GCA_913020415.1 uncultured Phycisphaerae bacterium
ATGAGCCCCACGTTCGGAACGCTGCCCATGGTGGTTGGATCGAAGGCGCCGTTGACCCTGCAGAAATCGATGGTGGCCTGGTAGACCCCCGCGTAGCTGCTGTCGGGAATGACCGCGGTCGTCTCCTCCGTCTCACCGTCGGCGTTCCACATGCACCCGGACTGCCGGATCATCGCCGGCATCGAGGCGTCGATGATGACGTCGCTGGGGACGTGCAGGTTCGTGATGCCGCGATCGGAATCGACCATGGCGATCGAGGGACCGCTGGCGTAGACCGCCTGGATGTCCGACTCGATTGCCGCACGGTCGGCATCGGGCAGTTCCGCGATCTTCGAGACCAGATCGCCGAAGCCGTTGTTGACGTCGACACCCAACGCCTCGAAGGTCGCACCGTGCCGGGCGAAGAGATCGCGGAAGAACACCCGCACGGCGTGCCCGAAGATGATCGGATCGGACACCTTCATCATCGTGGCCTTCATGTGCAGGGAGAAGAGCACTCCGTCGGTCCGGGCCTGGTCGACCTCGCGTGCGAGGAACTCCACGAGAGCCGATCGGCTCATGAACGTCCCGTCGAGGACCTCGCCGGCCTGCAGGGCGATGCCGTCCTTGAGCACGGAGACCTTGCCGTCCTCGTCGACGTGCTCGATGCGGACAGACGTGGCGTCCGCGAGCGTGACGGACTGCTCGTTGTGACGGAAGTCACCGGCGTCCATGGTCGCCACACGGGTTCGCACCCCTGCGTCCCACGCTCCCATGGAGTGTGGATGGGCACGGGCGTACTCCTTGACCGCCTTCGGAGCCCGACGATCCGAGTTGCCCTGTCGCAGGACGGGATTCACCGCACTGCCCTTGACCGAGTCGTACCGGGACTTGGTGTCGCATTCCGCATCGTCCGACGGCTCCTCCGGATAGTCGGGAAGGTCGTACCCACGTGCCTGCAGTTCGGCGATGGCCGCCTTGAGTTGGGGTACGGATGCGCTGATGTTCGGCAGCTTGATGATGTTGGTGGAGGGATCGGACGTCAGCTCACCGAGTTGCGCCAGGGCATCGGGAACCCGCTGCGACTCGTCCAGGCGATCCGAGAAGACGGCCAGGATGCGGGCCGCCAGCGAGATGTCGCTCAGTTCGAGCTGCAGATCGGTGGCCGCCGTGAAGGCACGCACGATCGGCAGGAAGGAATAGGTCGCCAGAGCCGGCGCCTCGTCGGTGTGGGTCCAGATGATGGTGGGCGAAGCAGGCATCGCGGAGTACTCCCTGTGGATGGCAGAACAGCTCGAGCCGGGGATTCTAATCGATCCACGCCCGGGGCCCACGGGAGCCGGAATGGGTCATGGGGACCGATCCGGGTGATGCGGCTGGCGACGCAGCCAGTGTTCCACCCACAGCGGGGCGAAGGGGACCAGCGAGGCGAGGAAGATCAGCAACGGAGGCTTCAACCTCCATCTGGCCACGAGCACCGCATTCACCAGGGCCACACAGAACAGCAGGAACAGGATTCCGTGGACCATTCCGACCACCGTCACTGCATTCGGCATGCCCCAGATGTACTTCATGGGCATGGCGACCAGCACCAGAACGAGGAAGGAGATCCCTTCGACGATGCTGATGATGCGGAGCCGGCCGATTGACGAGTCAAGCATGTCGAGCGTCCCGTGTGGACATGGCCGGATCAGATCGTGGCCGCAAGATCACCGATGCTCTTGAGTGATGCATGCAGTGTCATGCTCGGAACATGATCGAGGGCCAGCTGCCCGACGTCGCGTCCGCCGACCGCGAGCAGGATCCCGCACTCGTGGCAGTCCCAGGCGAACCGGTTGATCTGGGCGGTCTGCGACCGGATGTCATCGACCGAACTGATCGAGATCCAGGCCAGATCGGGTCGCTGCTCCGGTTCCAAGGAGGTCGTTGCGCACCGAAGCACCTCGATCGGGGTATTGGGACCGATGTTCGCCGCGTGACCGCCCTGCTCCTCCAGCGTCAACGCCACCAGCATCGACGGCAGGATGTAGGGATCCTTCGAAAACGAGGCGCCGGTCGCCGTGAAACGGGGCCGATCGAGGCTGACCGACTGTGAGAACTTCTGGATCACCTCGATGCAGGTCTGGGTGGCACGGTGTTCGGACAGGATCAGCTCCGGCGTGTGCACCCCATCACCGATGACGCCAAGAGCGAACTTGATGTAGGAGTCGCCGATCTCCGCCACCGAAACACCGGAGATGAAGAGCGACATCAGCAGGTTCTGGGCGGAGTCGAACTTGCCGTCCTCGAGCAGGCTCAGGAAGTCGGACGCAGACGCGGTCTGCGCGGACTGGGTGTCGAGGCCGGCCGGCAAACCGATCGAGGCCGGATCAAGCACCGCAAGGGAACGATCACGAATGAACTTGATCGCGGCCTTGAGGGTGATGCGCCGATGCCCGCCGCCGGTGCGGGTCACCTGCAGCAGGCCTTGGTCGGCCCAACGCTTGAGTGAGGACTCGCTCGTTCCAATGGCCTTGGCCAGGTCACGTGGCGAGATGGTCTTGTTGAGGGCTATTCCATTCACAACAACATCATAATCGGCCATTTCGGTCGCAGCAGGGCCAATTTGAATGTTTTGGACGATTTGTCCGGTAAAACCCCTTGACGATCTCGAGAAGGTAGATACATTTTGACCGTTATGACCGATTTGGTCGATTTGAATGTTTAGCAGATAGGAAACCTCCCATGTTCAGTACCACGATCATCACCCTCGCCATGAGCCTCGGCCAGTGCGAAGCCTCCCAGGCCATGGCCGTGAAGGCAATGGCCATCAACAGCAAGCCAACCATCGCCGAAGCCGCCTCCTCCTCCGATCAGTTCAGCACGTTGGTCACCGCTCTGGCAGCGGCCGATCTCGTCGACACCCTCAACGGCGAAGGCAACTTCACCGTGTTCGCACCCACGAACGATGCGTTCGCAGCATTGCCGGATGGCACCATCCCCAGCCTGCTGATGGAGAAGAACAAGGGTCAGCTGACCGAGATCCTCACCTACCACGTCCTGCCGGCGCGACTCGACGCCAAGCACGTCGTCACGAGCAACGGATCCAAGTCGATCAATGGACAGTGGATCGACTTCAAGTCGAACGAAGAAGGCGTCTTCATCGACGGTGCCAAGGTCCTCATGACCGACATCGAGTGCAGCAACGGCACCATCCACGTCATCGATGCAGTCATCCTGCCGACGACCAAGAACATCATCAGCACCGCCAAGGAAGCCAAGGCCTTCTCGACGTTGCTGGCCGCCGCCGAAGCCGCGGGACTGGCCGACGAGCTCGGCACCAACGGCCCCTACACGGTGTTCGCCCCGACCGACGAGGCATTCGCCCAACTCGGCAGCGACACCATCAGCGAGCTCCTGAAGCCCGAGAACAAGAGCAAGCTGGCACGCATCCTCGGACACCACGTGGTTTCCGGCCGCGTGTATTCGCCCGATGCACTTG
>CAJWBW010000237.1:0-3457 GCA_913020415.1 uncultured Phycisphaerae bacterium
GGCCGGTGGCAAGAAAGGTCGACACGGTGGACTTTCCGACGCCGCCCTTGCCGGCTCCGACCGCGATCACGTGCTTGACACCCGGCAGTGGGTTGGGGACCGCGTCGCCCGATGCTTCCGGGGGATCCGCCTTGGCGGCGAACTCCACGTGCACCCGGGTTTCGGTTCCGGCGGCCGTCCGGATGGCGTGCTCGATGTGCGCCTGCATTCGGTTCTGCAGCGACTCCTCGAGGGCCGGCAGTTCGATGCCGATCGTGACCACGTCCTCCTCGAGTTGGATGTCCTTGACCATTCCCAGCGAAACCAGGTCCTGATCCTGATTCGGAGGTTGGACGTTCGTGAGGATTTGAAGGATTGCGTCGTGGGTCAGAGGCATGCCAGCGTGGATCCTGAGGTTGCGTGGGGATGAATCCGGACTCTCAAACGTACAATAGTACCGCCTCGACCCCACGCGAAGGAGTTGTTCCGTGAAGGGATTTCCACCTCGCCGCTCCGTCCTGCCGCTCCTGGTGATCGGCTGCTGCACGGTGGTGGGTGGAGCCGTCGACGACCCCCCCTTCGATCCCACATCGCCCGAGGATGTCGCGGAGCGGCAGCAGGAGCAGGACTCCGGCGATCCCGATCTGTCCGGCCCGTCGGTTGCGCCGCAGGAGGGCCGTCGGGGCGGGGGCGTTCCGGGCTCTCCCGGAGCCCCGTCCGAACCGGGGATGCGTGAGGGGGGCGGGGGCGCGATGAACGTCCTGAACGTCCTGACCACCCACTGCGAACGATGCCACGGCGCTGTGCGGCAACGGGGTGGACTGCAGATCCTGCCGCTTGATCAGCTCTTCACCGGTTCACAGGACTATTGGGTGGTTCGGCGCGGGGCGCCGCACGAAAGCGAGTTGTACCGTCGAATCACATTGGAATCGGATCACGAGGACGTGATGCCTCCCGACGGAGAGCCGATGACCAAGGCGGAGATCGAACTCGTCGCGAACTGGATCCGTTCCGGTGCTCCCACGAACGTGCAGCCGGTCCGTCGGCAGCGCAGCGTGCGTCCGCGTCAGTGGTTTCAACTCTACACGCAGCTCGAACTCGATCCCGGTCAGCGTACGAAGGCACGGGAGATCCTGACCTCGTTCGAAACGGACAACCGATCCTTCGAGCGCGAGCACCGGGATCGAATCAATGCACTGCGTCGCATTGCGCAGTCGTCCGTCTCCGAGATGCGGTCCCAGGAGGAGATCGACCGTGCGAAGTCCGAACTGGATCGCCTCAACGCCATGAAGCGAAAGGCGGAGGACATCCAGTCGACGCTGTGGGCCGCTCTGTCGTCGCAGCAGCAGGAGGCCCTGCGGCAACTGCTGGCGGCCGCCGAATCCCAGCCGCGTGCAGGCGGTCGTTCGAATCGACGTGCCCCACGCACGCGCGAGCAGCCGAGCACGCTGAGCTCCGATGAGCAGCGGCGTCTTCGCGACCTGATGCGCCGGGGCGGTGGAAATCAGGGCGACGACGACGAAGACTGATCGGACGTTCGCCGTTCGTGCACGGCTTCGGCCAGCGCATGCAGGCGACTGAACAGATCCGCGTTGTACCGATCGAGCTCGGCCCACCGGTCCTCGCTGCTCCAGCCGTAGGTGTCCCAGACCACGATGCCCGCCACCCGGTGCACGGTTCCGTCAGGATCCGTCCATGCCGCGGTGAGGACGGCGTTCGCGTTGGCAAGGAGCATGTCGACGGGAATGAACTGGCTGCGGTCGCCCTGTTGACCGCAGTAGCGGGTGTTGATGAACACCCAGACCGGTTGTCGACCGCCACAGGATTCCAGCACTCGCGTTGCGTAGCGTCCGAACTCGTCCGGTCCGGTTTCGGGGTTGCAGTCGTAGGCCGCCGGGAACACCGCGCCCTGTCGCTGCAGCAGCGGATCCAGAGACCGCCCCTCCGAGAGCCACTGCTTCGACGTATGACGCATCGCCGGAAGTCCCCAGTAGCCCCAGGCGACGTCCGGTCGGAGTTCCCGTGCGATGTCCAGTCCCTCGATGTAGACACCGAGGATCTGTCGGAGCCGGTCCGGATCGATGCTCTTCGCCGTCAGTTCATCCCACCAGGGTTGTTCGTAGTCGAGCACGGCGGGCATGGCTTGGTCCCGAGGAATCGTGCGGTCAAGCCATTCGGTGAACCGTGCGATGTTCTTCTCGGTGATCGTGCCGTCGGCATTGGTGTCCACCCCGCCGTGGTAGGCGATGGGAATGGACGCGATGCCGAGCCGGCGACAGGTCTTCCGGGTGAGGGCACCCTGTCGTTCGAGGTCGGTGTACTTGATCCCATCGAGCACGGACGGCGGTCCGGGGGCATCGTCGGGCGGATCCGGTGTCGCAACGGAGGGGTTGGTGGGAGCCATGCCCGCACTGCATGCGAGCAGGATCAGAATGGCGGCGGAAATTCGCGAAATGGGCGGCATGGTGTCCTCTCGAGTCTAGGCTGAAGCGTCCGGAACTGCTTGCATGCGGCGGGAGTCGATTTCTGGTTAAGTGGCCACCCTCGGAATGCCGACAGCGCTGGAAGCCCATGGATCGCATTGAACTGTATCTCGACATCGTCCCGATACCGATCCTCCTCGCCGGAGTCGCGGGTGCCATCCTGTGCTTCCTTGCCATTCCCGCCCAGTACCGGCTGGTACTGGCCTTGAGCATCGTGCCGGTGTGGTTGACGATCGGGCGGCTGCCCGATCTGGGCATCCTGTCGCCGGCCGCCAAACTCTCCTCCTCGCTCGTGCTCTTTCTCGTCGCCGTCGGGGCGTTCCTCCATCCCGGACCGCGTCGGCGGATGCCCGGGCTGGTGTGGCTCTACGTGATCATGGCGGTGGTGTCGTTTCTCTACGTGTTCCAGGTGTCGGACCGCATGGTGGCGCTGCTGCTTCGCACGCAGTGGCTGATGATGGTGCTGGCCGCGATCGCCCTCGTCCGGACGGTGGTGACGTTTCAGGATCTGCTGCGAATCATCAACGGCCTCGCCTTCGGCTGCTTTCTGGCCCTGCTGCTTCCCTTGTCGGGACTGATCCTGTTCCCCGGGGAGGCGTTCCTCCGCGGTGCCGGTCGTTTTCAGCCCTACGGCGTGAACTCCAACCAGATCGGCATGCTGTTCGCGCTGTCGATCCCGCTGCTCTACTACAAGGCCATCACGACACGAGCGGTCTCCCTGAAGCCGATCATTCTTGGTGCCGTGGGGCTGACCATCGGCATGGCGCTCCTCACCGCGAGCCGTCAGACGGCGCTGGCGATCCTCATGGTCGGAATTCCGATCATCTTCAAGTTGAGCCGACGACCCGTGATCACCATCGTGGCCCTGGCCGTCGGATTCGGAGCGGTGACGTACGTGGTCGGACTGGCCGAGAACACGGCCTTCGATCGGTTCACCCAGCTGGAATCCGAACGGATGGTGATCTGGCAGCAGTACATCAACCAGGTGTACACCT
>CAJWBW010000238.1:0-3421 GCA_913020415.1 uncultured Phycisphaerae bacterium
GGCCCCCGGGACTCCTGGGCCCGGACTCGATCACCGTCGCCACCACGCGATCGGATGCTTCGGACGCCATGCCGGCACTTCCGGCCGTGGTACTGCCGCTGAAGAACAACAGACGGTACATGAGCAGCACCAGGAGCGCCCCGATGCTGCCGAACAGGATGCACAACTTCAGAAGCGAACGCCGGTCGCCGGATCGGAGTTCCGGTGCGTACTGCACGACCACCCGTTCGACGAATCCCGGCTCCATCGCCCGCCGCGATGCGTCATGGTGACTGTGGACACGTTGCAGCGGCGGAAGTCCGCTCTGCACCGGGCGGGCGGCGAGTTCACGCAATTGCTCGATCAAATGCGATTCGGAAACACCATGCATGGCGCCGACCGAGGCCAACCTCGCCCTGGCCATCGCATTCCACCCTCCGGATGATGCGAGGATCTGCATCAACTGCCGCTGAAGCGGATCCAGGACCATGACTTCGGCTGCTTCGGCCGGGGAAACGGAGGACGGGCCCGGGGTCGTGAGGGGGCGCGTCGTATCCGTTCCGGGATGTTCCTGCGGAATCCTTGCTCGATACCCGTCATCCTTGAGCAACCGTGCCGCCTCGCGCAGCATCTCCCGCGCCTCCTCCCCCATGCGCGATCGACCATCCGGATGGTCGTAGATGCGGGCCAGTCGGGAGACCAACGCGGCGTCGACGATCGGGCCACTGCATGCGTCCGGAGAGAGACCGAGCAGCGCCAGCGGTCCACGGTCGGAATGCACTCCGATGAATCGCAGCGTGGGATCCTGGGAACTCATGGCGACACCCCATCGAGTCGACGCTGCGTCGCCCGGAGCCTCGATCCCCACGGCTCCGGGCCCCAGTCGGGAAAGAGGACCAGATGCTGCTGCAGCACGCTGCGTGCATGTTCCGGATCCAGTTCTTCCAGCAGTTCCAGCAGATTGACCCTGGCCTCGAACCAGGAATCACTGCCGGATGCGGTGCCGCTGACCAGCAGACGCCAGCATCGCACTCCCTCCACCCGCTCGTCCTGCGAGGCGGCGAGGAGCCCCCTTCCCCTGAGAAAGGACTGGTTGCGCGGGTGCACGGTCAGCAGATCGCCGTAGAGCAGCCAGGCCTGCCGCGCGGATTCCGGGTCTCCGCCGACCGTCCAGATGTCCAGTTCGGCCGCCGCAACCGTGGATGCAACCGCAATCATGCCCGACTGCGCAAAGGCCTCGGCAATCGTCGGATGGTCCCCGAGGATCAAACGACCGAATCGGACCAGCCGTCGAGACTCCTCTCGTCGATCGGCAACGGTTGCAGCCTCCTTCCAATCGGCCAGTGACCGACGAAAGAGTTCCCGGACGGCACGACGCGTCCAGAGACCGTCGGAATCCGTCTCAAGCAGCAGATCCGCCGCCAGCTCCGCATCCCGGAGTCGATTCTGCCGCAAGGCCAGTTGCATGCGACGAAACGTCAGTTCCTCCACGAACCCGCCCGGCAGCTCGATCGCAAGGTCAATCGGAAGGCATTCGTCGAGCACCGCGGATGCCGCGACGAGTCGCAGCAGACGATCGTCCAGGGCGACCTGCAGCACTCTGCGACTGCGTGCAATGGCGCGTCCCGCCGCCACCGCATCGGACCGCCCGAGCACCAGATCATCCATCAGCAGAGGAACCGCCACCGCGAGATAACGGCTCCCACCCTGCAACTGCTCTTCACCGGAGGCTTCGGAATACAGGCGGTAGAGCATCCGGGCCGCCTGCTGCTGCGCCCGATCCCAGGCCGGATCCTGCTCGTCGACACGAAGCAGCGCATCGACGATCTCGAACGACGGCTGCTGCAGATCGGTCCTGCGCACGATGAGCTCACCGGAACGACCTCCCTCGGGGAAACGTGCCAGATACGCATCCATCAACTGCTGCAACGCGCGGGCGAGTGATTCGTCGTCTCCGAGGCGTACCAGACGATCCTGACAGACGATCGCCATCCAAAGCGCTTCTTCATGGTGGTCGGGATCGGGCTGTTCCAGTACCCAGAGGAAACGATCCCGCGCCGCTTCGATCCGGCCCTCGAGGTACAGGCACCATCCCAGCAACGCACCGCAGGCGACCCGGGCCGTGCCCCATCGCTCCGCATCCGGCTCGCTCATGGCGGCCTCCAGTTGCCGTGCCGCCTCCTCCCACGCCGCTGCGACGCGCGTCACCTGAGCCTCCCCAGCCCCATCGGCGAGCAACTGGGCCTCCTGGTAGAGCAGGACACCTCGGGCGTAGGACAGTGCGAACCCCGTGCGGTCCGAGAGCACATCCCCGTACCGCTCGACGAGATCGTAGAGATGGTTCAACGCATTCCTTGATGCGAGTTCCGCGATCGCACGGCCCGCAAGACGGCGAGACCATGCGGAGTCGTCGCCATCCAGTGCATGCACCGCGGCCAGTCGCCACCACGATGTCGGCACCGCCACCCGGACGGATGCGAGCGAATCAAGCAGTTCCGACGCCATCTCGTACCGGCCGTTGTCGAGCAGCACGGCAAGACGCCATCCGGGAAGGATCTCGCGTATCGACTCCGGAACATTCCTGTCTTCCAGAAGGTCGAACCACTGACTGACCGAGGACTCGGCGGTCTGGGTCATGCCACGACTGGCGGCCATGCCCAGAATCGACCACGCAACCAGTTCACGACTGCGAAGGTCACGCGAGACGTATTGCGGGCTCAGCGATCCCGGCTCGAGTTCCAGGAGGGAGGCGAAGAATTCCTCGGCACGCTCTGCAGACAGGACATCATCGGACAACCAGGCGCGGTAGTAGTACGACCAGCCCAGCAGATAGTCCACACGACGCAGTAGCTGCTCCCGGCGGAGCATCCGTGATCTCCGGGACGTGGAACGCAGCGGCGCCATCGGACTGATCACCCGTCCCGAATCCTGCTGCAGTTCCAGCGTTCGCTCCCGTATCCGATGCAGCTCTTCCAGAATCTCGTCGAGCATCTCGATGGCACGCTGGGTCTCCCCCAGTTCTTCGAGCCGAAGCCGATGCCGCTCGGCAATGTCCTCGACGATCAGATACCGGCCATTGATCAGTTCGACCCGGAGATCGTCGACCTCGTCCTCGGGCATGCCCTCGAGCAGCTCCAATCCACGTCCCTCGAGGTAGGAGCGATCGACGGGATCCGTGGCCAGCATGAGCTGCTGCGCATACAACCTCGCCAGACGGCGGGCGGCGTCCGAACGATCCTCGCCCGAAAGACCATCCAACTGCTCCTCGAGGTGCATCACGAGAAGACGATCGAACCCACGGTCTTCGAGGTACAACGCGACATCATCGGCCCGAACACCACCGCATGCGAAGCACGTCAGCAGGATGACGATCCACCGGCTACTCATCTGGCACATAGGTCACCTGCTCGAATCCCGCGTCCCTTGCGGCCTGAACGGCCGA
>CAJWBW010000239.1:0-3409 GCA_913020415.1 uncultured Phycisphaerae bacterium
TTCAATGACGTCACGGGCACGATCGAGTTCGATCCCGAGTCCAACCGCGGACTGGTCTTCGACATCGCCGTGAGCATCGACAGCGTCGACTCCGGACATCCCGGGCTCGACGGACATCTGAAGAACCCCGACTTCTTCAACGCGGTCGAGTTCCCGAACATGACGTTCAAGAGCACCAGTGCGAAGCACGCCCCCGCCAAGGAGCACCCCGACGGGGACGTCTTCGACGTCGAAGGCGATCTCACGATGCACGGAGTCACCAAGCGGATCAAGGTCGAGGCCGTTCTGGTGGGCCACAGCATCGGCAAGCGGGGAGAGAAGATCGGACTGGAGTGCATCTTCTCGGTCAAGCGCAGCGAATACGGGATGTCCTACGGCGTCGCCAGCGGCAGCCTCGGAGACGAGACCCGCATCATCGTGAGCCTCGAGGCGACGGCGCAGTAGGCGCGGCATGGATCTGGGGATGGCCATCATGAGCTTCGGGCCGCCGCTGCTGCTGGCAGTGGCGGTCATGACATTCGGTTGGAAGCTGTGGAAGAGGCCCCGTCACGCCAAGCCCCCCTACTGGACCCCGGCCGCCGCCCTCGGCCTGGGCGTGATGCTGGCCTTCGTGATCCAGGAGGGCATGCCGTCGGTCCCCCTGTCCCAGAAGTGGCACTGGTTGCTGCCGACCCTGTTCGCGGTCACCGTGATCGGAACGACGCACCGGGTGTTCCCGCGACGGCGCGGCATTCGGTTCGTTCCGGAACTGGCCACGGCGTTCATCGCCGCGTTCGCGTTGAACTTTCCGGGCCAGGACACCATCGAAGCCAAACTCGTGATCGGTATCGGCACCCTGCTGGCCACCATGGCGGGACGGACCTACCTGCTTCGTCGTCCACCGTGGGTGCTTCCGATCATCACCTGGATGATCTACGCCACCCTGGCCATCCTGATCCTCCAGGTCTACTTCGCGAAACTGACCATCATCGCCGGAGCGGCGTCCATGATCGCCGCCGCCATCGGCGTCTCCGTTCTGATCCGCAGGCCCGCCACGCTCAGTGCCGGCAGTTCGAACGTCATGGGATTCCTGGCCGTCGCGTTGGCGGCGTGCGGCCAGGCCTACGACGGCGGAGATGCCGTCGCAACGGCATGCTGGTGCCTGCCCGTGGTCGCACTGCCCGCGGCCGCGTGCACCAGCGCGATGTTCTCGGATCTGCGTCAGCGTCGCCACAGTGTGATCGCGATCGCAATCGCCGCCGGATGCTGTCTGACCGCGGTCATCTGGACCTTGGCCAATCGGGTTCCGCCCCCCCTTCCCTACTGACGACTGGGTCGAGGGGCTGAGCCCCATTCGTCACCTTGTTCCTTGACTCCTTCGAGCCGGGCCGGGATCATCGCCGAAGGAAGGAACGTGGGCATTCACATGAGCGGCGATCTGCATCAACAGGCCGAGCTGATCTTCAACGAGGCGATCGAGCGCCCCGAGCCCGCTCGGGGCGTGTACCTCGAGGAAGCCTGCCGGGGGGACGACGAGCTTCGCGAGGAGGTCGATGCCCTCATCGTGCATTACGAAACCGCCGAGGGCATGCTCAATCAGCCGCTGTCGGGAACCCACGAGATCACGACCGGCCCCGACGACTCCCTGAACCTTTCGATCGCCAGCGAAGGCCCCGGAACCCTCATCGGTTCCTACCGGATCCTCCAGTCGATCCAGGAATCCGACCACGGAGCCATCTACCTCGTCCAGCAGGACGAACCGCCCCGACGCCTGTGCCTGGACATCTACGCTCCCACCAGCCGAAGTGATGAACGCAGCCAGCGGTTCCGGCACCTGCGGGATCGCATCGCGGTCCTCGAACACCCGGGCGTGGTCCAGCTGGTCGAGACCGGTACGGCCCATACCGGCAAGGGGATGCAGCACTTCGTCGTCGCGGAGTACGTGGAGGGGACACCGCTGCTGGAGTCGCTGCGGCGGACCCCACGCAGCATGGAGGAGAAGATCGAACTGATCGTCGCGGTTGCGGACATCATCTCCCACGCCCACCGACGCGGTGTGGTCCACGGCGACCTTCGCCCCGGTACCGTCCTGATCGACACTTCCGGCGAGCCCCGCATCCTCGACTTCGGTGTTGCCCGCACGATCGGCCTTCCCAGAAGCATCACGGGAACCCCCGGGGGCACGCAGGCCTTCGCAGCTTCGATGTTCAAGGATCCGGCCATCGACAGGGAGGCCCGGCACTTCGACACGCGCAGCGACGTGTTCTCGCTGGGAATGATCGCATCCCTGCTGCTGTGGGGACGCCTGCCCTGGACCTGCGATGAGGACACCCCAGAATCCGCCAGAAGGGCGATGATGGAATCACCCCCCCGTCCACCATCGGACTCCGAACTGGGCGCAGACATGGACTCCGTCCTCCTGAAGGCCATCCAGATCGATCCGGAGCGCCGCTACGCGTCCACTCTGGAGTTCAAGCGGAATCTGATGAGAGCCCGGGCCGGCGAACCGGTCGACGCCCGGACTCCCGATCTGATGACCGACACGCGGGCGCTGGCCGCCCGGCACCCCGCCGCCGTCGTGGCCGCCGTCGTGATCGTCGTGGTCGCCCTGATCGCATGCGTCCTGCTCGGCACCGCGCTGGCGGGCGAGCCCGTCACGCCTTCCCCCGCGCAGGGCGACGCCCCGGCCACCCAAGGGTGACCGAGGCGTCGAGAGGTACGCATACGTATTCGGGGCGAGGCCCCGATGCCGTCGGTCAGTTACGACGACGACGACGGCCAGCAACGCCGGCGAGACCCAGGAGGGCCAGGGCCGCCGGAGCGGGCACGACTGCGGACTGAATATCGATGGACAGAGCATCGAGACTCATGTTGGATGCGCTAGCTTCCATGAAGAATCCGAACGAAGTCACAGTACCTTCGATGCTGGACAGATCGAAGCTGTAGCTGAAGTTCTGCGAAGCGCCGCCCCAGGGGCTGGTCGCATCGTAGTTCATGGAGAAATCAGCCATGAAGCCGCCCATGAATCCGCTGCCGCCTTCAGCCGTCTCGTATACGAGGCTGATGGAGTTGGGATCGTAGGGGTTGCCCATGGTGGACACGTTGACGTGAACACCGGTGGTGTCCGTGTCGGTGTATCCGTAGGTGTGGGTGTTCAGGGCTCCGCCAGCACCGTAGAGGTTGCCGGAAGATGCGATGATTGCACCCGGTCCGAAGTTGAACAGAGCGACCGAGTGGCCGCCATCTGCGTTGTCCTCGACGAAGTTGCCGTTGCCGAAGAGTGCCAGATTCGCGCCACCTGCGGGGTCACTGAAACTCTCGAACATGTGGTACGAAGTACCGGCTTCGCCGTGCCAGGAGGCCAGGTTCTCATTGGTGAAACCGGCCAACGACGTCGTTGCGCACAGCCCGACGGCCATGGACGCAATTG
>CAJWBW010000240.1:0-3375 GCA_913020415.1 uncultured Phycisphaerae bacterium
TCGGTTTGTGGCCCTGATGGGCCCGTCGGGATCGGGCAAGACCACCCTGCTGAACCTGCTGGCCGGCATCGATTCACCCACCGAAGGCGAACTGCATGTCGGCGACACCGCCGTGCACGCCCTGTCCCGCAGTCGGCTCGCCGCCTGGCGTGCCGATCACGTCGGGTACATCTTCCAGCTGTACAACCTCGTGCCCGTGCTGACGGCCTATGAGAACGTCGAGCTTCCGCTGCTGCTGCAGTCCATCTCGCGTTCGGAACGTCATCAGCGAGTCTGCGCCGCCCTCGAATCGGTCGGCATCGCCGACCGACACCGTCACTATCCGAGGCAGCTCTCGGGCGGACAGGAGCAGCGGGTGGCCATCGCCCGTGCGATCGTCACCGAACCCGATCTCCTGCTGTGCGACGAGCCGACGGGCGATCTGGACCGCGAGACCGCCACCTCGATCATGGAACTGCTCCAGCGGCTCAACCGCGACGAGGGACGCACCATCGTCATGGTGACGCACGATCCGGCGACGACCCGCTGGGCCGACACACTGCTCCATCTCGAGAAGGGGCGACTGCTCGAACACGAGGAGGTCCCGGCATGAGCCGACTCCTCCGACTGGTTCCCGTCGTCTTCCGCACCATCCGGCGCAGTCCGATCCGCAGCGGTCTGACGATCACCGGCATCGCCATGGCCATGTACCTCTTCACCGGGGTCGAAGCCATGCGCAGCGGGGTCAACGAGGCGACGGAGGCCGGCGCGGGCGATTCGGTCCTCGTGGTCTACCGCGAGAACCGGTACTGCCCGTTCACCAGCCGCCTCCCCCAGTGGTATGCGGATCGCATCGAGCGCATCGACGGCGTCCGGGCCGCCGTGCCGATGCAGGTCCTCGTCTCCAACTGCCGTGCCTCGCTGGATGTGGTGACCTTCCGCGGCGTCCCGGACGACAAGCTCGAGGACTCGCTGGATTCGCAGACCGTCATCACGGCCGGTTCGACCGACGACTGGACCCGGCGTGGCGACGCGGCCGTGATCGGCAGCGCCCTCGCCGCCCGACGCGGCATCCGCGTCGGCGATCTCTTCAGCGCCGCCGGGATCTCCGTCTACGTGGCCGGTATCCTCGAGAGCGAGGAGATGCAGGAACGGAACTCCGCGTGGGTCCACCTCCCCTTCCTGCAGGAGGCGATGCGCCGTGGGGGCACCGGCGGATTCGTGACCCAGTTCAACGTGCATGTCGACGATCCGACCCGGATGGACGACATCGCCGCCCGGATCGACGACACCTTCCGGCACGACGAACGCCCGACGTCCACCTCGCCGGAGAAGGCGTTCGTGGGACGGGCCGCCCGGGACATCGTCGGCATCGCCAACTTCGCCGGGATCCTCGGCTGGGGAGCGCTCGCCGCGGTCTTCGCGCTGATCGCCAACGCGATCATGCTCGCCATGCGCGACCGGATCCGGGACCACGCGATCATGCAGACCCTCGGATGGACCAGTCCCCTGATCGGCTGGATGGTGCTCGTCGAGGGTGCATTGCTGGGACTCTTCGGCGGTGTCCTCGGCGCGTTCGGCGCGTGGTTGACCATCCAGTACGGCCGGTTCGCGATGACGATGGAAGGCACCAGCATCGAGATCTCGACCAGCGTGTGGACCGCGATCATCGGCACGGGCCTGGCTCTGGGCCTGGGCATCCTCGCCGGCGTCGCACCGGCAGTGCGGCTGTCCCGTCGCAGCATCGCCTCGAGCTTCGGAGCCGTCTGACCATGCGCATCCTTCCCTTCGAATACGCAGTGCGGAATCTGGGACGCAGTCCCGGCCGTCTCGTGCTGACCGTCGGCGGCAGCATGCTCGTGGTCCTCCTGGTGCTCACCGCGTCGGGATTCATAAACGGCATGCAGACCGCGTTCGCCACCAGCGGCCGTGCCGCCAACGTCATCCTCATGGGGAGCGGATCGGAGGAGAGCATTGAACGGAGCGAAGTGCCGATGCGCACCGCGGGCATCGTCGCCGCGAGCGTGCCCGGCATCGCCAATCGCGCCGGTCTGGATGGTGTGTCGCCCGAAGCCCACGTGATGATCCCGGTCGAGGGACTCGGGAGACAGAGCGCGCTGACCGTGATTCGAGGCATCGAGCCGGCCGCATTCATGGTGCACGACGAGGTCCGGGTGACCGCCGGAAGACCGCCGCGTTCCGGCGGCAACGAACTGCTCGCGGGCTCGCTGATCGCACGCGGGATGGGCTTCGATCCCCCCGAATCGGCGATCGGCACCGTGCTCGGAATCGATGACGAGGACTACGAGATCGTCGGGATCCTCGAAGCCGGAGGCGGCGTCGCCGAAGGCGAGCTCTGGACCTCCCTGACGGATCTGATGGCGACCAGCCAGCGCGACACGATCTCCTGCGTCGTGGTCTCCCGGGACGGCGCAACCTTCGAGGATCTCGAAGCGTTCGCCACCATGCGGCTGGATCTCGAACTCATTGCGATGTCGGAGAGGGACTACTACTCGAAACTGGCTGCCTTCTTCCGCCCCATCGCCGTCATGGTGCTGGTCACCGCGACGCTGATCGCGATCGGCGCCGTACTGGGCGGACTCAATACGACCTACGCCGCCTTCGCGAGCCGCGTCCGCGAGATCGGAACGCTGCAGACCCTGGGCTACCCGCGTTCGGCGATCGCCCTGAGCCTTGTGCAGGAATCGCTGCTCGCGGCAGCGATCGGGACCCTCGCGGCATGCGGCCTGGCCCTGTGGGTGTTCGACGAACTCGTCGTGCAGTCCTCGATGGGTGCATTCGGACTGCGCATCGACGCCACCGTCATGGCCTGGGGACTCTTCGCCGGACTCGTACTCGGCATCATCGGATCGCTGCTGCCTGCGTGGCGCTGCCTGAGACTTCCAATTGCCGAATCACTCAAGGCCGGTGAGTGATTCATCGTTAGACTGACCAAGGAGATTGCTCATGCTTCGACTGACCACCACCATCGTGCTCGCCGCGGCCCTGCTCGGTTGCGACGCCAAGACCACCGAGCAGAATGCGCCTTCGAACGACCCGACGACCACGCAGGCACCCACCGGCATCCCGGCGGAGACCTATCTGACGGAGCGTCCCGCCGACGTGCTCGATCTGGTGGAGATCAAGAAAAGCGCCAAGGCCGGCGATACCGTCGTCTTCCTGGCCCGCGTCGGCGGCCGCGTCAAGCCGTTCGCCGAGAAGCAGGCGATCTTCGTGGCGGCGGATCCCTCACTGAAATCCTGTGAACTGATGAGCACCGAGGACTACTGCACCATGCCCTGGGACTACTGCTGCACGAGCAGGGAGGACCTGAAGAGGGGAACGGCGACGATCCGAATTCTCGGAGACGACGGACGTCCGGTTGCAACCTCCGCC
>CAJWBW010000241.1:0-3372 GCA_913020415.1 uncultured Phycisphaerae bacterium
GGGGCGCCCGTCACGACGCTCGCATCCACGAGCCGCTGGCAGAGCAAGGCCTGGCCCCGTGCGCACTGGGCCGAACTCGGTCGCCGGCTCCTGGATCGCGATGGGGGACATTTGCTGCTGCTGGGATCCCCGGCCGAGCAGGCGGAGGTCGAAGCGCTGCGCGACGAGATCGGCGGGCCGCCGGATCGGGTGCACGCGCTGGCCGGCCGTACCGATGTGGGCGAGATGATGGCCGCCATCGAACAGAGCGATCTCGTGGTCTCCAACGACTCCGCCGCCCTGCACATGGCCGTGGGCTTTGCTCACCGTGGGGTCCACAGCATCGGGCTCTTTGGTCCCACGGACCCGGCGAAGGTCGGGCCGTACGGCGGTGACGCGCACGTACTCCGTGCGCCGCTCCCCGACGGACGCGCAGTCAACTACCGCGACCGGGACATCGGCGACTCGATCATGCGCGGCATCGATGTGGATGCAGTGTTCGAACGGATCGAATCCGTCCGCGGTACGGCCTCGAAGGTCGCCGATCCATGACCTCGAGGCCACCCATCGTGCTCGCCAGCCGTTCACCACGGAGGCGACAGTTGCTGGAGGAGGCCCATTGGCCGGTTCGCATCGAAGTGCCCGACGTCGACGACGGCCTGCTTGACTGCGGGGAGACGCCTGCGGACGAGTGGGTGTCGGCGCTGGCGGTGTTCAAGGCGACAGCCACCGCCCTCATGCTCGAGGAGCGTGGTGATCACAAACCGTGCACCATTCTCGGGGCGGACACCGTCTGTGTCCTCGAGGGTCGGATCATCGGACAGCCTCCGGATCGGGATGCGGCACGTGCCATGCTCGAATCGTTCGTCGGTGTTCCGCACGATGTGATCACCGGTGTCTGCCTGATCGATCACCCCGACGGTGCGCGGACGGTCTTCGTCGATCGTGCCGTGGTCCGCTGGGGCATGCTCGATCGCGATGCGCTCGACGGCTACCTCGACACCGAACAGTGGCGGGGCAAGGCGGGGGCGTACAATCTCGCGGATCGCGTGGCCGAAGGCTGGCCGATCGAGTGCGAAGGCGACCCCACGACCGTGATGGGGCTTCCGATGCGGCGGCTGGCCCGTCAACTGAAGGCACCACAGGACACCACATGACCGGACCGCTTCCTGCCATTCTGCAGCCGCTGACCCGTCCGGTCTCCTGGGGATGGCGTGCGGCCGTCGGCATCCGCAATCGACGTTTCGATCGCGGCCGCGGTGTCCACCGCATGGATTGTCCCGTGCTCTCGGTCGGAAACCTGACCACGGGCGGAACCGGCAAGACGCCGCTGGTCCGGTGGATCGTGGAGCGTCTTCGGGACCAGGGGCATCGTCCCGCGGTGCTGCTGCGGGGGTACGGAAGTCGGGATCCGCAGACGAGTGACGAAGCACTGCTCTATCGCGAACTGCTGAAGGATGTTCCGGTGCTGGCGGATCCGGATCGAGTTCGATCCCTGCAGTCGCATCTGCTCGAGCACCCCGCCACGAACTGTGCGGTACTCGATGACGGCTTTCAGCATCGACGCCTGCATCGCGACCTGGATCTCGTCCTGGTCGATTCGACGGTTCCGATCGAATCGATGCGCATGCTGCCTGCGGGGCATTTGCGTGAGCCGCTGGAATCCCTGCGACGCGCGCACGGGGTCATCATCACCCGCAGCCACGGGATCGACGGGGCGCTGGCATCGCGCATCGAAGCGTTGCACGGTCGGCCACCGCTGGCCTGGACCGAGCACCGCTGGTCCGGGATCGAATGGGAGGCCGGCGGCGTCCGACAGGCCGAGGACACTGCGTGGCTCGAAGGCAAGCGATTCGTGTGCCGACTCGGGGTTGGAAATCCGGAATCGGTTCGGGCCCAGTTGGTGGAGGCGGGGGCCGAGATCGTGGAGGACATTCGGGTTCGCGATCACGCGCCCTTCGGATCCGCGGAAGTGCAGCGGTTGATCCGGATGGGGGACGCCGTGGACGGAATCTTCATGACCGCGAAGGATCGGGTGAAGGCACGGCCGCTGCTGGATGCGGGATGCACCGTGCCGTTGGTGGTTCCGCGGCTTCGATTGCGATTTCATTCCGGTCAGGCGGCTCTGATGGCCCTTCTCGAAGGCGCGATGTCGGGCTGAGCGGCCCGGCGCGGTAGCATGTCAGCCATGAGCACTCTGCTGGACAAGCTGGCTCGATTCGGGGACTTCACCGTGCTCGTGGTCGGAGACTTCATGCTCGACGAGTTCCTCTACGGAGACGCCGAGCGATTGAGCCCCGATGCGCCGGTACCGGTCCTGCGGAGCGATCGTCTCGAACGGACCTCCGGCGGATCCGCCAACGTGGCCTCCTGCCTCATGGGACTCGGAGGCCGGGTGCACTGCTGCGGCGTGGTCGGTGACGACGAAGCGGGTCGGTGGCTGCGGGAGGATCTGTCGGCCAGCGGCTGCGTGATCGAAGGGCTCGTCACGGATTCGGCGCGTCCGACGACGGTCAAGCGGAGCATCGTCGGGCTCGCGCAGCATCGGCATCCGCAGAAGATGTTCCGGGTCGACGTGGAGACGACGGATCCGGTTCCCGACGCCGTCGAGCAGAAGCTGCTGGCGGCGGTGCAGGCCTCGATCGAATCCGTCGACATCGTCTGTCTCGAGGACTACGGCAAGGGGGTCTGCAGCGAGCCCCTGTGCCAGACCGTGATCGAACTGGCCCGTACCGCGGGGGTGCCCGTCTTCGTGGACCCCGCCAACGGCGTCGACTGGTCCCGCTACGCCGGGGCCACCACCATGACTCCCAACCGGACCGAACTGGAGGAGGCGATCGATCATCGCTTCCCGAATTCCGTGCCCGATCCGGCGCCGGCCGAGGCGATGATGGAACGGCTCGGACTCGAGACGATGGTGCTGACGCTCGATCGGCACGGTTCGATGCTGCTGCAGCAGGGTGCCGAACCCCAGCACGTTCCGACCACCACCCGCAGCGTCTACGACGTGACCGGCGCCGGGGACATGGTCCTTGCGGCCCTGGCCGCCGGACGCGCCAACGGGCTTGCGTGGATCGAGTCCGTCGAGTTCGCCAATGCGGCGGCCGGACTGGAGGTCGAAGTCTTCGGAGCCCAGTCGATTCCGCTGTCCAGCGTGCGTCGGGAGATCATGCTTCGCCAGGCGCCGATGGACCGCACCGTCCGGACCCCGGAGGAGCTGGCCACCGAACTGGCCGTGCACCGGGAGGCCGGGCACCGCATCGTGCTCACCAACGGCTGCTTCGATGTCGTGCACGCCGGCCACGTGGCCTACCTGCGTGAAGCGGCGAATCTCGGTGACGTGCTGGTCGTCGGCGTCAACGTCGACGAGGAGGTCGCCAAGCAGAAGGGACC
>CAJWBW010000242.1:0-3351 GCA_913020415.1 uncultured Phycisphaerae bacterium
GGGCGTGGTGCTGATCGTCCGCTGCACCCGCACCCCGACCCGGCGGGCCGACTCGAGATCGCAGTTGGGAAGCACCACGACGAACTCGTCGCCGCCGTAGCGGCCCACGATGCTCTCCTCGCGGGTGTGCTCGTCGAGCAGGGTCGCGATGTGTCGAAGCAATGCATCGCCGGCCAGGTGACCATGGACATCGTTGACCTGCTTGAATCGGTTCGCATCGCAGAACAGCACCGCAACACGACGGCCGGTCTCCTGCGCCGCCTGCAGACGCATCTCGAGCGTGTCCCCGAGGGCACGCCGCGACCAGACGCCGGTCAGCGGATCGGTCATGACCTGCTCCTCGAGATCGGCCTTGGCCGAACGCAGTGCCGCCGTCTTGCGGTCCATGTCGACCTGATGGGCCACGAGCTGTTCCTCGGCGGTCGCCAGCAGCCGCTCCGTGGCCGGAGCGTCACCGGTATTGACCGAAAGCAGTGAACTGATGGACTTGATGGCGTCTTCGATCTCGACCAGCATGGATTGAAGACGCTTCGCGTCGATGTCGAACCAGTCGCGGATGCGACCGCGGATGGTCGTCATCGCCGCCCGGGGGGATCGGCTGTCCAGCGCGGCGGCCACCCGACCGGCCAGCTCGATGATGCGTGCGTGGGCACGACACTCGATGGGCGCTGGCGTGGAATCGTGGTGATGCCGGATGGCTTCGACCTGCGCCCGGGGCAGCTGCCAGTGTTCCGCAATCGCCGCACTGAGTTCGGCGTGATCGCAGTCCCACCGGGCACGTTCCAGCGACTGGACGCGGTCATGCTCTCCGTTCGCAGCGGCGATGCCCGACAGGTAGTCGGCACCGAACTGCCGGTACAGGGCGATGACGCCGACGTCCTGCATCAGACCCGCGAGGAAGGCCTCCTCCGGATCCCAGCACACCGTCCGTCGGGCCAGTTCCCGCGCGGCAACCGCGGTGTGAATGGAACGACGCCAGTAGTCGGTGAAGTTGAAACCGTTGCGATCGGCTCCACGCCCGTCGACGGTCTCGACGAGGCTGAAGCTCAGCACCAGGGTCTTGACGGTGTTCAGTCCCAGATACACCATCGCCTGACGAACCGTTCCACAGGGCCGGGAGAGTCCGTAGAAGCTGGAGTTGACGGTTCGAAGCACCTTGGCCGCCAGCGCCTGGTCCATCTGAACCACCTCGGCGATGCGGCGGATGTCGATGTCATCCTCGGCCGTCATCTCCAGGACGCGGGCGGCGACCGAAGGCAGCGTGGGAAGGCGATGACCGTTGATGATGTCCTTGATGGTCTTCTGATCGGACACGTCGGACTCCTTGGTGCAGGGGGACCGATAACCGTGCATGGCCTGCGATCCCGTCAGTCATTGCATCGACGGCATCGAAGGCCGAATCCAGCCGGATGCGGGGGTTTCCAACGGTTCGGGAGGGATGAACGGATCAGGAAGCCGGAAATCGGACTGCCGGCACGAGATCAGGGAAGGCCCACCGCATGGCCGGCGGCTCGTCTCCCAGCAGTTCCCGGGTGTAGCAGGCCAGCAGCCGATTGGCGCGATCGACCGAATCGACGTCCTCGACGGCCGAGCCGGAGGCCAGCGACCGGAGCAGCGTGATGGTCGCAGGACGCACCCGCCACCGATCATGCTCTCCGGTGTCCGCCACGGTGCCGCCGTGGATCGGACTGAATCCGACCGCCTCGACCGATTCGTCCAATGGCTCACCGGTGATCACGTCGTGCTGGAGTTCGGGCCGGTACCCGCACGCTTCGAGAATCTGCCATTGGAAGACCAGCAGGGCACGGGCCGATTCGCCGGACAACCCGCATCGCTTCAAGGCGTTCGACAAGGCGTCGAACACCTCCGGATGCGGGTCCTGATCGGTGAGCATCCGGTGGGTGAGATCGGCCATGTAGAGCGCGGCACGGTTTGCAGCCAGGTTCTGGCGCAGTGCGCGATGCACCTCCTGCAGATGCCAGGCCGTCAGCAGGGCCAGCTCGCGTCCCGGCTTGATGATCGCCACCAGCTGCCCGCTGGTCAGCGGATCGAACCCTCCGGAAAAGGCGCTGCGGGGTCGTTTGGCCCCCTTGGCGATCCCCCGAAGCATGCCGTGACCGCGCGTAAGCAGGCTCACCGTCTGGGAGGTTTCGGAGTAATCCCAGCAACGAAGACAGATCGCCGATTCGGTGATGCTCGACACGTTCTGGACTGTAGCACGGAGCGAAGATCGGGAGTCGGTCCGGTTTCAGGTTCCCGCAGGGCAGGGGGGCTATACTCGCCTCCATGCCGCGGGTAATCGCGATGATGAACCAGAAGGGTGGCGTGGGCAAGACCACGTCGGCGGTGAACCTCGCCGCCGCCCTGGCCGCCACCGGGCAGCGGGTCTGCCTGATCGATCTCGATCCGCAGGCCCACATGACCCTGCACGTCGGACTGGATCCCGACGAGATCGACTGCACCGTCTACGACCTCTTCACCGACTCCGAACGGTCCGCGAAGGATGCCGTCGTCCGCGTGGATGAGCGACTCGATGCGATCGTCTCCGAAACGGACCTCGCCGCGGCGGAATCGGAACTCGCCCAGCACGACGACCGCCAGCACATCCTGGCCCGGGCCTTCGCCCCGATCGCGGATCGATACGACGTGGTGATGATCGACTGCCCCCCCAGTCTCGGGGTGCTCACGATCAACGCCCTCTCGATGGCCGACGAGGTCATCGTGCCGATGCAGGCCCACTTCCTCGCCCTGCAGGGAGTCGGAAAGCTGCTGGAGACGGTGGGCCTGGTCTGCCAGTCGGTCAATCCGACGCTCGAGGTCGGCGGCATCATCCTCTGCATGCACGAGCGGAACACGAACCTGGCCCGGGAAGTCGTCGACGATCTGGAATCGTTCTTCGTCGACGCACGCGACAGCGATGCCCCCTGGCGGAACTGCCGGGTCCTGCAGCCGCCGATCCGACGCAACATCAAACTGGCGGAGGCACCGAGCTTCGGACAGACCATCTTCCAGTACGAACCCACGAGCCACGGAGCCAACGACTACGCCGCGCTCGCTCAATGCGTGCTGGACGGATGGAATCCCCCGGCCGACGCACCCGAAGCGGAGACGCCCGATGCGCCGCAGACCGCGGAAGCGTCCGGAGCGCAGGAACCATCGTGACACGCATCGATCTCTCGGATCCCGCCGCGATCCGGCGAGAGGGCGCCGCCTGGCCATGGCGCATCGCATTCCTGATCTTCGCCGTCCTCCTGCTGGTCGCGACCCACTGGCCGGGATCGGAACCCAGCGGCAGCACCATCCTGTCCCCCGACAAGCTCATGCACTTCCTGTGTTTCGGGGGCTTCACCT
>CAJWBW010000243.1:0-3329 GCA_913020415.1 uncultured Phycisphaerae bacterium
CGCGGAGCAATCGTTCCCGCGTCCCGTTCCCGCGTCCCGTTTCCGGGGTACGGTCCCGGGCGGGTCCATCAGCGTCGGCCACGGGCCCGGTGGAGCGTTAGAACAGGCCCTCCTCCCGCAACTGATCCACCATCAGCGTGAAGGAAATGATGGCCTCCTCCAGCTGCTTCATGCTGGCCTCGATGCTGTTGTAGAGGTCGGGATTCTTCACCAGCTGGCCCAGCGTCCCGTCGCCGTCGCGGATGGTCTCGAGCAGTCGATCCGAGGTGTCCAGCATCCTTGCCAGTTCGCTCGCCACCGGCACGAGTTCGTCCATCATGGTCTCGCTGCGCTCGTCGATGTTTCCCGCCAGTGCGGTCACTTCGTTGACCAGATCGATGCCCTCGTTGACGAAGATGATGCCGGTCGCCATCAGATCGTGCAGGGAGGCCCGGGCGTCGTCGTTGTCCAGCCAGAGCTCAAGCAGCTGCAGGGCCCCGTCGATCCTCGCCAAAGTCGATCGAATGGTCGGTCCGTCCTCGGAGGCGCGGTCGCCGCCGACCATCGCGACCAGCCCGTCGCCCAGTTCGGTATAGGTTTCCGAGAGCGACTGGACGGATCCGAGCACCGGTTGGAGCCGCTCGTCCAGCGCTTCGTTGATCTGCGTGACCATGAGGTTCCGAATGGGGCCGCGAAGCCGCGCGGTGCCGTCGGTGGGAAGGGTGGGGGCGTTCAGGGCCTCGGGTGCGACCGAAAGATCAAGGGCGGAGCCGGTGCCCAGCAGGCTGGTGGTGGCGTACGGGATCGCCGAGTCCGGCACCAGGTGCGCTTCATCGATTCCCAGTACGAAGCGAACCGGCCACTGCGGGTCGGTGGAATTGGTGACGGAGGTGACCGTTCCGATCTTGACGCCGTTGAGCGTCACGGTGCTGCCGTTCCGAAGCCCGCTGGCGGTCAGGGAGGGAATCCGGATCTCGTACTGGTCCGACAGCCTGATTTCGCCGAACAGAATCAGCAGGAGAGCGAGTCCCGTGACCGCGATGATCGAGCAGATGCCGATGGCGAAGTCGCGCGTGGTTTCGTTCATGGCTCGAATCCGCGAAAGGAGTCCGTGACCTCTCCGAGTTCTTCGGGTGAAGCATGTCCGTCGAGGAATCGGCGGATCACCTCGTCCCCGGTGGATCTGAATTCGTCCGGCTCGCCGGTCATCAGGATGCGCCCATGGTTCATCATGACCATGGTATCGGCGATCTTGAAGGCGGTCGGAATGTCGTGGGTCACCACGATGCTGGTGAGGGAGAGTGCATCCTGGAGCCGTATGATCAGCTGGGCGATGACGTCGCTTCGAATCGGATCAAGTCCCGTGGTGGGCTCGTCGTAGAGCACGACCTCCGGCTCGAGCACGATCGATCGGGCCAGGGCAATGCGCTTGCGCTGCCCTCCCGAGAGCTCCGACGGCATGCGATCCGCGGTGCCCGGCACCCCGACCAGTTCGAGCATCCGATCCACGCGACGGTACCGTTCCTCGCGACTGACGGTGGTGTGTTCCCGCAGGGGAAAGGCGATGTTCTGTCCGACCGTCATCGAGTCGAACAAGGCGCCCTGTTGAAACAGGAAGCCCACCCGCCGGCGAATGTCGACCAGCTCGTGTTCGCGAAGCTGATCGATCCGGCGGTCGTTGAACCAGACCCGTCCCGCGTCCGGTCGGAGCAGCCCGATGATGTGCTTCAGCATCACGCTCTTGCCGCAACCGCTGGGCCCCAGGACCACGGTGGTCTGACCGCGGCGGAACGCCAGGTCGATTCCCTCGAGGGCCGGCACGGCTCCGAAGGATTTCGAGACGGACTCGAGGCGGATGAGCGGGGTTGGGGACGTGGCGTCGGGCATGATCTATCATTCATGGTACCGATGCCGGACCAGATTCACCGACAGCCCGTCTACCACTCTCCGATCTTCTCCGTCGACGAATGTCGCTGGAAGGCCGCCGACGGGACGGAGATCCGACGCGCCTTCATCCGCCATCCCGGTGCGGTGCTGATCGTCCCCGAACTGGAGGAGGAGCGATTCGTGCTGATCCGCAACCGGCGGGTGGCCGTGGGGCAGGCGATATGGGAGTTTCCAGCCGGGACCCTCGAGTCCGGCGAGCCGCCGGCGGTGACGGCCGCCCGGGAGCTCACCGAGGAGACCGGCTACGTGGCCGGCCGGATCGAGCCGCTGGGAACGTTCTACACCTCTCCGGGGTTCACGGATGAACTGATGCACGTCTTCGTGGCCCGTGAGCTCGTTTCCGGGGAGCAGCAGCTCGAGTCCCACGAAGAGATCGAAGTCGAGACCCGTGGTCGGGCCGATGTTGAAGCAATGATCCGCAGCGGCGAGTTCATCGACGGGAAGTCGATCGCGGCCCTGCTGCTGTGGCAAGAGTCCATTTCCGGCTCGGAGGACTGAAAGACGCCATGGGACTGTACGACCGAGACTACCTCCGTGCCGATGCTCCATCGCGGGGCGGCACTCCGCCGATCGGCTCTCCACGCACCTGGTCGGTCAACGCCTGGCTGATCGCGATCTGCGTGGCGGTCTTCGTCCTCGAGGTGTTCATGCCGCTGCAGCCCATCGAGACCGGGCTCTACTGGGCGATGGATCAGCAGACCGGTGAATGGGTCGAACTGTCGGACGACCCCTTTCGTCAGGGATCGATCCGCAATCAGAAGACCACGCTGGGGCAGGACCTCGTCGCCCTGACCATCCCCGACGGGAACGATGGCCAGAAGGTCGTGCAGGGCTTCCCCGTCTCGCTTCCGGATGGTGAAGTCGTCGGCCTGGCGGAGGGAACGATGGCGAGCACGCTCTCGTACTGGTTCCACTTCTCGACCAAGAAGGTGATCGGGGGGGCCGAACTGTGGCGGCTCGTGGGATTCCAGTTCCTGCATGCCAACGAATACCACCTCCTGTTCAACATGGTGGGGTTGTTCTTCTTCGGTCCGCTGGTCGAGCGGTACCTCGGCGGCAAGCGGTATCTGGCGTTCTACCTGCTGTGCGGAATGTTCGGAGCCCTGCTGTACCTGGTCCTGAATCTCGGTGGATACGTGCTGAGCGAAATGATGAGCGTGGCATCGGTCCCCGGACTCCTCTTCAATGCGACGGGAACGCCGCTGATCGGGGCGTCCGCCGGCGTGTTCGGCGTACTGATGGCGGGAGCCTACCTCGCTCCCGACGTGCGGGTCCTGCTGTTCTTCATCATCCCGATGCGTCTGGCCACCCTGGCCTGGGCTCTGGTGATCATCTCGCTGTTGAGCGTGATCTGGAATCTCAACAACGCCGGCGGCGAAGCCGCCCACCTCGGCGGTGCGGCC
>CAJWBW010000244.1:0-3329 GCA_913020415.1 uncultured Phycisphaerae bacterium
AAGGTGATCGAACTCGAGGATCCCTACGAGAACATGGGAGCCCAGATGGTCAAGGAAGTCGCCTCCAAGTGCTCGAAGGATGCCGGCGATGGGACCACCACCGCCACGGTGTACGCCGAATCCATCTTCACCGAAGGCCTCAAGAACATCACGTCCGGCGCCAACGCCACCCAGGTCAAGCGGGGCATCGACAAGGCCGTCGAGGCCATGTGCAGCGAACTCGCCGGCATGTCCAAGCATGTCGATTCGTCGAACGAGATCGCCCAGGTCGGAACCTGCGCGGCCAATCAGGACTCGACCATCGGCGACATCATCGCCCAGGCGATGGACAAGGTCGGCAAGGACGGAGTGATCACCGTCGAGGAGGGATCCAGCCTCGATACGACCGTCGAACTCGTCGAAGGGATGCAGTTCGACAAGGGCTACCTCAGCCCGCACTTCGTGACCGATCCCGCGACGATGGAGTGCGTTCTCGAGGACTGCGCCGTTCTGATCCACGAGAAGAAGATCAGTGCGGCAAAGGATCTCATTCCGATCCTCGGCAAGGTGGCCGAATCGGGTCGCAGCCTTCTGATCGTGGCCGAGGACATCGACGGCGAGGCCCTTGCGACACTGGTCGTCAACCGTCTCCGAGGCGTGCTGAAGGTCGCCGCCGTCAAGGCTCCGGGCTTCGGCGATCGCCGCAAGGCCATGCTCCAGGACATCGCCGTCCTGACCGGTGGTTCACCGGTGATGGAGGAGCTCGGCATGCAGCTGGAGACATTGACGCTCAATGACCTGGGACGGGCCAAGAAGGTCACCGTCACCAAGGACGCCACCACGGTCATCGAAGGTGGAGGCGAGACCAGCGAGATCACCGGGCGGATCGAGCAGATCCGTGCCCAGGTCGAACAGTCCACCTCCGACTACGACACGGAGAAGCTTCAGGAACGTCTGGCCAAGCTCGCCGGCGGAGTCGCCCAGATCAACGTCGGAGCGGCGACCGAGGTCGAGATGCAGGAGAAGAAGGCACGCGTCGAGGACGCGCTGCACGCCTGCCGTGCCGCCGTCGAGGAAGGCGTACTGCCCGGAGGCGGGGTGGCCGTGCTCAAGGCCCGTCGGTGCCTCGAGGCCCTCAAGGAGTCCTGCCACGGCGACGAGGCGGTCGGCGTCTCCATCGTCCACCGGGCCGTGGCGGCACCGATCCGTCAGATCTCGGAAAACTGCGGCGTCGACGGTTCGATCGTCGCCCAGAAGATCATCGAGTCCGATCACGATCAGTTCGGATTCAACGCCCTGAACCGCAACTACGAGAACCTCGTGGAAGCCGGCGTGATCGTCCCGACCAAGGTGGAGCGCGTGGCCCTCAGCAATGCCGCCAGCATCAGCGGACTGCTTCTGACGACCGACTGTGCGATCACCGAACTCAAGGAGAAGAAGGACAAGGCTCCCCCCATGGGTGACATGGACTTCTGATTCGACGAGCACCATCGCTCCTCCCTGCGCGGGGGCACGCTTCGGCGTGCCCCCGCGTTTCATTCGCGAAGACCGGTCCGGCCGGGTAGCCTGTTGACCCATGAGCACACGACGAGGTCGACGCAGCCGCCGGGACCGCCATCACGAGGCCTCCCACTCGGGAGCGCAGACCCCTCCACCCCCGATTGCCGATCACCCGGCCGTACCGGGCGATTCGACGGCGTTCGTCACCTCCGCGACCGAACTCGAGGAGGTGGTCCGACACATCCGCGAGGCCGGGGCATTCGCCTACGACACCGAGTTCATCGGCGAGGAAACCTACGTGCCCCATCTGTGCCTCGTGCAGCTGGCGACGCGCGAGCGACTCTTTCTCATCGACCCGATCGAAATCGACGACCTCGAACCGCTCTGGGCGATGATCGCGGACCCGGAGCTGGAGACCCTCGTGCATGCGGGTGACCAGGATCTCGAGCCCGTCCAGCGATGCATCGGGCGTTGCCCCGCGAACATCATCGACACGCAGATCGCCGCCGGCTTCGTCGGCCAGTCCTATCCGCTCTCGCTGGCCCGGACGGTGGACGTCATGACCGGATACCAGGTCACCAAGGGGATGACGTTCACGAAATGGGACGATCGCCCGCTGTCCGACATGCAGAAGCGCTACGCCGCGGATGATGTCCGGTACCTGCCACTGGTGTGGGAGCGCATGAAGGCGCTGCTCGAGTCCAACGGCCATCTGGACAAATGCCTGGAGGAATGCCAGCGAGGATGCCGGCCCGGTGCCTTCGACATCAACCTGGACAATGTGTGCCGCAAGTTCCACCGCAGGAATCCCCTGCGTCGAAACCAGTGGTACCGCCTCTGCAGTCTCGTGCTCCTTCGTGACAGACTCGCCCGCGCCGCGAACGTGCCGCCCCGAACCCTGATCCCGGACGGAAGCCTGAGTGACCTCGCCCGCCGCCGCATCGACTCCGTGGATGCCATGGCTTCCATCAAGGGCCTGCCCCGGCCGACGATCCAACGCTACGGACAGGACCTCCTTTCCTCCTTGGAAGATGGACACCCGGAGGAGTCGCTCCCCGAACTGCCCCCCAAGCTGCGGGAGGAATCCGCCACCGATCGAATCCGGATCGACTCCATCTGGACCGCGCTGAGCTGCTGGTGCCTTGCCCAGCAGATCGCCCCCTCGCTGGTGAGCACCCGTTCGGAACTGGCGGAATGGATCCTGTCCGGTGCGTCGGAGCAGGGCTCCCGGTCCCTGTGGACACCGGGCTGGCGTCTGGACTTCGCGGGGGGTTTCCTGGATCCTTTTCTCAATGGCGACGTCGAACTGTCGATGGAATGGAAGGAGGATCGTCTTCGACCCGTGCCCCACGGCCACGGCGGGTGACTCGAAGGACGAACGAAAACCATGGCGAAGGATCGCATCGTTTCAGCCCAGCAGCAGACGGAGGACAGGCCGGTCGAATCGGCGGAGACGCCCCGTTCCCTGCGACCGACCAGGCTGGAGGGATTCACGGGCCAGACGGATCTTCGCCAACGACTTCGCATTGCCCTGGACGCCGCCCAGCAGCGTGAGGAGCCGATGGAGCACCTTCTGCTGCACGGGCCTCCGGGACTCGGCAAGACGACCCTGGCCCACGTGGTGGCCAACGAAATGGACTCGAGGGTGTTCGTCACCTCCGGCCCGGCCCTGACCCGCGGCAGTGATCTGGTCGGCACCCTGACCCGGATGCAGCCGCGAGACATTTTGTTCATCGACGAGATCCACCGCCTTCCCGTCTCGGTCGAGGAGTACATCTACCCGGCCATGGAGGATTTCAAGATCGACTTCACGCTGGACTCCGGCATGCACGCCAAGGTCGTGACCTACC
>CAJWBW010000245.1:0-3324 GCA_913020415.1 uncultured Phycisphaerae bacterium
CCAGGAACGGACCGTGCACATGGAACGCGTGTTCAACGAGTACGAACAGGCCAAGCGGGACCTCAGCGGCGGCAACCTCCGCCTCGTGGTCTCCATCGCCAAGAAGTACCGCAATCGCGGACTCCCATTCCTGGACATCATCCAGGAGGGCAACACCGGCCTCATGCGTGCCGTCGACAAGTACGAGTACATGCGTGGGTACAAGTTCTCGACCTACGCGACCTGGTGGATCCGTCAGGCCATCACCCGCGCCATCGCGGACCACGCCCGCACGATCCGCGTACCGGTGCACATGATCGAGACCATGTCCAAGCTCCGGACGATCCAGAAGCGGCTGCTGCAGCTGATGGGCCGCGAGCCGACCATCGAGGAACTGGCCGAGCAGGCCGACATGACGGTGGAGGAGACCAGGCGGGTCATGAAGATCTCCCGGCACCCCATCAGTCTCGACCGGCCCGTGGGCGAATCCGAGGACTCGCAGTTCGGCGACTTCATCGAGGATGAGCGGCAGGAGGCACCCACCGAGACGGCGACGAGCGAGATGCTCCGAAGTCGGATCAACGATGTCCTCAAGACCCTCACCTATCGTGAACGTGAGATCCTCAAGCTCCGCTACGGAATCGGCGACGGCTACACGTACACCCTCGAGGAGGTCGGCAGGATCTTCAAGGTGACCCGGGAACGTGTCCGTCAGGTCGAGTCGAAGGCGATCCGGAAGCTGCAGCATCCGGTCCGACGACGACGCCTCTCCTCCTTCATCGAGGAGCAGGGCGCAGACGATCTGAGCTGATCCCTTCGGCAAGCACCCAACCGCGCGGGGTCCGAACGAACGTTCGGGCCCCGCGTCCCTTTAGGCCTTGGCGATGGATCGGTTGAACTCGTCCCGATCACATTCGTGCGGTCGGATGATGTACCCCACCCCGTCATCGAGTCGCACTCCCCGCAGCGTCTGCAGGTTGATGCCGGCGGCGGCAATCTCCTCCAGGGTCTTGGTGAAGGAACCGTGCCCGGCGTCATCGATGAGCAGAGCGGCCTCGCGTTCCACATAGTGAAGATCGGACGAACGAAGGAACATCCTCAGCTCCTCGGCGTTCTCGGGAATGCAGGTCAGACGCGAATGCGGCATGTCCATCGAGCGGACCTCGAGCATCTTCAACTGGATGTCGCCCTTGCGAAGCCTGGCGGCGAATGATGCCAACTGCCCCGGGGTGTCCGGAAGCGAGACCGTGAACTCCGAAACAGATGTCCACTCGGCCATGATTCGCGACTCCTCAGCAGTCATTCGGTGACGGCATTTGCCAATGCATCCTCAATGGCGACTCGCAGCTCGGCGGGCTCCGGCAATCGGCCACGCCCTTCGGTCCGGCACGCCTGCCAGCCGGGCGCCGGCTCGATGATGTCGAATCCGTCCTCCGCCAACTGGGTGATGTTGCGTCGGGTCGCGGGCTGATCGAGCATCGTCTCGTTCATCGACGGGGCCAGCAGCACCGGAGTCCGGCTTCGATCGATGGATGCAGCCAGCAGGCTGACCGCATTGTTGCACCGGCCCGTGGCAAGTTGGCCCAGCATGTCCATGGAACAGGGAGCCACGAGCATCACCGAGGCGATCCGGGCGAGATGGATGTGCGGC
The DNA here is from genome assembly GCA_913020415.1 of uncultured Phycisphaerae bacterium. Lineage (GTDB taxonomy): Bacteria > Planctomycetota > Phycisphaerae > Phycisphaerales > SM1A02 > UBA854. The sequence goes on from CAJWBW010000245.1 coordinate 1,631, forward strand.
GACTCGAGGCCTTCCGTGGCGGTCCAGGGGCAGACGACGACCTCGCGACCGGTCAGGCTCTGGAAGGTCAGGGGACCGACGAATCGAGTCGCAGCCTCGGTCATGGCGACGACGACCTGGTGGTCGGCCTGGACCAGGTCGCTCACCAGTGACGCCATCTTGTAGGCAGCGACACCACCCGTGATTCCGATCAGGATCACTCGATCGTCGTTCCCAGTGGTGTTCGACGGCACGGGAGGAGAGCCGGTCAGAGCACGGACTCGTCGAGACTGTCCTCGACCGTCTCCTCGGGCTCCCAGGTCGGAGCAATCTTGTCCTGGAGGATCTCCTCGATGACAAGCTCGAGATCGGTGCGGCCATCCCGTTCGATGAGCGGACGGGCTCCGTCGACAACCAGTTCCTTCATCCTTCGCTGGATGAGGGCACAGAGCTTGAATCGGCCGCCCAGCTTGTGGACGATTTCATCGCTACGAAGGGCTTCGATCATCGGTCGTTCTCCTCGGAACACGGCGGCGGGGCCCACGGGGGGCGGTACCGCTGAGCCCTGCATTCTACCGGAACATGGCTCTCACGTCGAATCCTGCTGTGGACCGATGTACAATGCTCCGCTGTACCGTTCCCCAGCCCCGGGGGGTCCCTGGACATGCGTCCGACACTCACCAGAGCCCTCAGAAAAACGAGCATCCGACTCGGCTTCGAGCGAGACTGGTATCTCTACCTCGTCGCCGCGGTGATCGGACTGGTGATGGCCGTGGTCGCCACCGCCTTTCTGGCCCCCTTGCGTGCGGTCGAGCACTGGGGCGAGCTGATGCAGGGAAACCCCCTGCTCCCCTGGCTGATTCTGCTGGCACCGGCGGCGGGTGGCCTGCTCGTGGGAATGCTGCGGAATCTCATCCGGGCCCGTGACGTCGGACCGGGCGTCACCACCCTCATGTATGCGGTCCTGCGTCAACGCTCGCGAATTCAGGGACGGGTCGGTCTGCAGAAATGGCTCTGCAGCACCGCAACCATCGCCACGGGCGGTTCGGCAGGGGCGGAAGGTCCGATCGTGAACATCGGCGGAGTCATCGGATCCAACGTCGCACGAATCCTCGGAACCCGAACCCAGAACACGGCAACCCTGCTTGGCTGCGGATCGGCCGCGGGCATTGCCGCCGTCTTCAATGCACCGATCGCGGGCATCTTCTTCGTGATGGAGATTCTGCTGCGCGACTTCTCACTGAAGACCTTCACCCCGATCGTCATCGCCGCGGTCGTCGCCTCGGCCACCACCCGAGGCGTTCTGCATGACAGCGCGATATTCGACGTGGGGGCGGGATTCATGGGAGCCGATGAATCGTTCGGCATCGCCCAGATCCCGATCTATCTGGTGCTGGGCCTGCTCAGCGCCCTGACCGCCATCGCGTTCATTCGCTGCCTGAAGATCGCCAGTGACACCTTCGGGCGACTCCCCCTTCCCCAGGCCCTCAAGCCCGCCGTCGGGGGCCTGCTCCTGGGGATCATGGGCCTGATCTCGATCATGATGACCGGCCTGGCCGACGTCCCGTCCTTCTACGGCAACGGATACCCCGTCATCACCAACCTGCTCGACCCCGCCACCTACCTGCCGAGCGAGCCGGACGGATCGCTGGCCACCCTTGTCCTGCTGGTCGGTCTGCTGCTGCTGTTGAAGGTGGTGGGAACCAGTCTCACCA
>CAJWBW010000246.1:0-3319 GCA_913020415.1 uncultured Phycisphaerae bacterium
CCCCAATCCCCTGCCGGGCGTGAAGCACGTGATCGCGGTCGGAGCCGGCAAGGGCGGCGTCGGCAAGTCCACAGTGTCGACCTTTCTTGCCACCGGCCTGGCACGCCTTGGGTCCCGGGTCGGGCTGCTCGACGGCGACATCTACGGACCCTCGATGTCCACCATGCTCGGACTCGATGAGATCCAGGCCACGGCCAACGGAAACATCCTTGATCCGTTTGAACTGCACGGGATCAAGTCCATGACCATCGCCAAGCTCGTTGATCCCGAGAAGGCGATGATTTGGCGAGGCCCGATGGCCCACAAGGCATTCTCGCAACTGGTGCTGCAGACCGACTGGGGGGAACTGGACTATCTCATCGTCGACCTGCCCCCGGGCACCGGTGACATTCCGCTCTCGCTGGCGCAGCTGCTGCCGCTGACGGGATCCGTCGTGGTCTGCACGCCCCAGCGGGTCGCCATCGATGATGCCCGCCGTGCCGTCCGCATGTTCCAGCAACTCAATGTCAACGTGCTCGGCGTGGTCGAGAACATGAGCTGGTTCGTAGGTGACGACGGCAAGGAGTACGACATCTTCGGACGTGGCGGTGCCGAGCAGATGGCGGCCGGCATGAGCATTCCGTTCCTGGGCGCGATTCCGATCCACATGCAGATGCGCGTCAATGCCGACGCCGGCACTCCGCTGGGCAACTTCGAGATCGACGAGGAGATCACCGGCAGGCTGGAGCAGACCTGCCGCAACCTTGCGGAGCAGGTTTCGATCTCGGCCATGGGCCGACCCACGCTGACGATCAACGGGTGACCACCACCATCATCGTGATCAACACCGCGTTGGTGCATCCGTGCATGACCATCGGAGCCAGCAGGGACCCCCGCCACTCGCGCATCAATCCCAGCCCCACGGCGATGGTGGCCAGTGCCGGCACGGCCACCAGCCCCTGGGGATGGATTGCGGCGAAGACGAGCGAAACCAGCAGCAGCGAGCACACCGTGCTCGACACGATCCCCCATCGTCCCGTTGCGGTCCTCAACTGCCGATAGAGCACGCCGCGAAAGACGATCTCCTCCAGGAACGGGGCCACGATCGCGGCCACGAAGTAGACCTGGACGATCGTCCAGACGGAACCGTCGGCCACGTAGACCAGAATGGGATGGGCAGGATCGGCGGACGGCGTGAAGTTGGTGCCGGTGGACGGTGGCGTCACCAGCCACTGGGTGACGTACACCAGCAGGACCCCCACCAGCAGCAGCGGCAGCAGCATGAGATAGCCGCACAGCCCCCACCCGATCTCACGCCAGAAACTTCCGCGTTCCGACGGACCGGTCGTCAATCCGATCGCACGACGTGCTCGGGACCAGCGGTCTCCACGCAGCACGGGCCAGCAGACCACCAAGGCCGTCGCCCCCTGGATCACCCCGGTCAGCAGCAGCTGGTACTCCTGCAGGGCGGGGACTCCACGGAAGAGCAGCGACAGCAGGTACTGCATCAGGAGGAAGAGCAGCATCCAGATCGCGAAGGTTTCCGCCAGCAGTCCGTCCTGCGGCGAAGCCGGACCCAGCGCATGACGCAATCGCCCATGACACGCCAGAACGACGAGCACGACCAGCAGGGCCAGACCGACGACGAATCCTCCGAGCAGCAGAATGATGAGTACGAACAGGACGATCATGACGGCCCTGGCCTTCGCAACGGGATCGGTTCGGACGGAATCCGAGTCCCGACCGGGCGAGTGCAGGGCGAGCTCGCCGAACCATCCCAGCCGTTCGACGAGCAGGTCCTGCTCGGCGGGCCGCAGGTCTTCGGGCATCTCCGTGTCGCCCGTGGCTGCTCCGTAGATCCTTCCCAACGACTCCATCACCCGATGCTGTTCCGGATCCGGCGCAACCCCCGCCTCGTCCATCTGCACCTCGAGTCGAAGCAACGCCGCGTGCGCGGCTTCGGATCCGTTCACTTCACCCAGGAGCACGACGCCGCGGATGCGACGATCGATGCTCCCGCTCTGGAAGGTCTGCAGGCTCGACTCCACCGCCGACCCCATGCCCAGCGCCCTGGCTCCGAGGATGACCTGAGCATCCATGCGTTCGGTGATGTGGGAGATCTTCGAACGGTACGCCTGACCGGCATCCGTCGATTCGGATGCAAGGTGCAGTACGATGATGAGCAGGGAGATCAGAATGATCACCAGCCAGGCGATGCGAGGAAATCCGACCGACGGGCCAATCCCTGAATCGTTCGACTGATGCATCGGTCATCTGCTCCCTGGGGCTGCCGACAGGCACGCTGCGGAAACTGGCATCGGACGGACCCCCTCTGAAGGGCCAGAAACCGCGGATCGGGGCCGAAAACGACGCTCCAGAGCCACCCGGCATCTTGACAGGATTCGCCTGCTTTGTATCCTCGCTCTTTCGCCTCAAGGTCGCAAGCCGTGAGGCGGTGTTTCATGTTCAAGACCACGATGCAGAGAGAAACGGTGGCACCATGCCTCGCCAGACGACATTCATGAAACCCGGAGAGACGACCCGTCAGTGGCATCATGTCGATGCCGACGGTCAGATTCTCGGTCGCCTCGCGGCGAAGGTGGCGCCCATCCTGATGGGCAAGCATCGCCCCGAATACACCCCGCACGTCGACACCGGCGACTACGTCGTCGTGACGAACGCCGCCAAGATCGCGCTGACCGGCCGCAAGGGCGAGCAGCGGATGCACATGCGGTACAGCGGCTATCCGGGCGGGCTTCACATGCGAAGCACCAACGAACTGCTCGAGAAGCACCCGGAACGCGTCGTCGAACAGGCGATCAAGCGGATGCTTCCCAAGACCAGGCTCGGACGAGCCATGTTCAAGAAACTCAAGGTGTACCCCGGTCCGGATCACAAGCACGGCTCGCAGGCCATGCACGATCTGAGTATCTGACCAGTACCAGCGCGAGACGCGAAGGCCTTCAATGACCGACGAGACGACCCCCAACACCGACGCAACCCAGCCCGCCACCGACGCGGCACCCGCCACCGAAGCTCCTGTGATGGATGCACCCGTCGTGGAAGATGCCTCGCAGGCCCCCGCCCCGATGGTCTCGAACGACACCGTCAAAGGGCCCGATCCGCAGGGATGGTGGCGTGGCACCGGCCGCCGCAAGGCCGCCGTGGCCCGAGTCCGTGTGAAGCCGGGCGAAGGTGTCTTCCTCGTCAACAACCGCACGCTCGACCACTTCTTCACCGAGGAACGTGATCGGAACAACCTCCACAACGTCCTGAAGAAGACCAACACCTTTGGGTCGATGGACGTGCACGTCAATGTCCGCGGTGGCGGCTTCACCGG
>CAJWBW010000247.1:0-3318 GCA_913020415.1 uncultured Phycisphaerae bacterium
AGGTTGCCCAGCAGGAAACGCATGGTGTTGCGGACCTTTCGGTAGCTCTCGCCCGCCAGCTGGAAGAGCTCCCCGTCAGCCCGGACGTCGTTCTCGTAGGAAAGCGAACTCACCCACCAGCGGCAGACATCGGCACCGTGCTCGTCGAGCAGTTCGCCGACGTTCAATGCATTTCCGAGCGACTTGCTCATCTTTCGGCCCTGACGATCGTTGACGAAACCGTGCGTCAGCACCGATCGGAACGGCGAGGTTCCCGTCACCCCGAGTCCCGGCAGCAGCGACAACTGGAACCATCCGCGATGCTGATCGGACCCCTCCAGATACAGATCCACCGGATATCCGAGTCCGCGACGACGCATGACCGAATTCCAGGATGAGCCCGACTCGAACCACACATCGAAGATGTCACTGGTCGTGGAGAGATCCTCGATCCGCACCCCCTCGGGCACATCGGGGTCGGCATCGATGTCCCAGGCGGCAAGCAGCTGGGCGGGCGTCTCGGTGAACCACGCATCGCTGCCACGTTCACCGAAGGCCTCCGCCACCGCACGGGTGGACGCAGCCGTGAGGACCGTGGTCCCGTCGCCGGTGACGAAGGCGGGAATGGGGAGCCCCCAGGATCGCTGACGCGAAATGCACCAGTCGGGCCTGGACTCCAGCATGCCGCGCATGCGGTTTCGCCCCCATTCGGGAATGAAGGCGATGTCCTGTTCCGTCGCCTGCATGGCCGCATCCCGCAGGGATGGACCACCCCCACCGACGGGCTCGCTCACGGAGATGAACCACTGTTCGGTACTGCGGAAGATGACCGGCGATCCACCACGCCAGTCGTGGGGATAGCTGTGCGTGTAGTCGTGATGGTGCAGCAGATGGCCGGATGCACGTAGCCGGTCGATCACCACCGGATTCGCCGCCCAGACGTCGAGCCCCTCCAGCCACTCCGGAACCGTGTCGTCGTACGTCCCGTCGCCACGCACGGGACAGGCGACCTCCAGCCCCTCGCGGATTCCCGTGAAGTAGTCGTCGGTACCGTGGCCGGGTGCGGTGTGCACCAGGCCGGTTCCGTCCTCGAACGTGACGTAGTCCGCCGCCACCACCGGGCTCGTCTGCTCGACGAACGGATGCCCATAGACCAGACCGACGAGCGACGCACCGTCGCACTCGGCCAGCACGCGTGCGTCGTCGAGTCCCGCGATCGATGCCACCTTCGAAACCAGATCGGACGCGATGATTCGAACCGACCCACCACTCTCGACGAGGGCGTAGCGCCCTCGCTCATGGACCGCAATGGCTCGATTCGCGACCAATGTCCACGGAGTGGTCGTCCAGATGAGCAGCGACGGATCGGATGGGCAGGCCACACCGAATGCCGCCCCGACGGCGGCCGCGTCGATCACCGGGAAATCCACATACACCGAAGGATCCACGCGATCCTCGTATTCGAGCTCGGCCTCGGCCAGTGCAGTCTGATTTTCAATCGACCAGTGCACAGGCTTGAGCTGACGGAAGACGATCCCGCGTTCCACGAGATCCGCGAAGACTTCGAGCGTCGCCCGCTCGTAACCGGAATTCATCGTCAGATACGGATCGTCGTAGTCGGCAAGCGTCAGCAGCCGTCGCATCTGCTTCGACTGCTCCTTGTGCTGCTTCTCGGCATAGGTTCGGCAGGCCCTCCGGATTGCCATGCTGCGGGCCCCGGGCTCCAGCGCGTTGATCTTGTCGAGCTTGCCCTTCTCCAGCAGATCGGTCATCACCCGGTGTTCGATGGGCAGTCCGTGGCAGTCCCACCCCGGAACGAACGGACAGGATCGACCCTCGAGCGACTGCGTGCGCACCACGATGTCCTTGAGGATCTTGTTCATCATGTGCCCGATGTGGATGGCACCGTTGGCGTACGGCGGCCCGTCGTGGAAGACGAACGGTTCGCACTCCCGACGTGCCTCCATCAGGGTGTGGTAGAGATTGGCGGAATCCCATCGCTTCGAGCTCGCCGATTCGTTCTGCCGGAGGTTCGCCCGCATGGGGAACTCCGTCCGGGGCAGATTCAACGTCTTCTTGAAGTTGGGTTTGGTGGTATCGCTCATGCCCGGAAATCCAGTTTCAAGTCGCCCATGGGATCGCTCGACACCGACGTCGGGCTCTTCCGCATCCACGTATGACCATGCTCGTGTTCGTGATCATGTTCGTGATCATGTTCGTGATCATGGTCGTGGTCGTGGTCGTCATGGTCCTCGTGGCCATGGTTCTCGTGGCCGTGGTCCTCGTGATGATCGTGACCGTGGCCTTCATGGTGCCCGTGCGATCCATGGGCGCCATGATCGTGCTCCACCAGACGGGTGGACCCCCATCCCAGCGCCAGGCCCAGCAGCAAGGCCACCGTCAAGGCGATTCGATCGTGCCGATGGAACTGCAACTCGGGCAGCAGATCGCTCAGGGCGATGCAGAGGATCATGCCGGAAGCAAAGGCGATGGCCGCCGACTGGACCTCGGGTCCGCCACTGAGCCCCGCCCAACCGATCACCGCACCGGCGGGGGTCACCAGGGCGTAGGCGATGTTCATCCAGTTTCGCATCGCACGGGATCGACCATCTGCGGCGAGCAGCGTACCCAGGGTGAGGGAATCGAACGGCTTGTGGAACACGATCGCCAGCAGCAGCCCCATTCCTGCGACGCCGAGACCATCCTCGAGACCGGACGTTGCAGCCCCGAAGGCCAGCCCCGCGAGCAGACCGTGGATGCTGAGTCCGATCAGAGCCCCGAACCACGACGACGCATGGGAATGCGAGCAGGAATCATCCTCGTCCGGCGCGGAATGATGATGGAAGCAGACGAACCGCTCGAGCAGGAACATGGCGAGGAATCCGAACAACACCCAGGCACCCAGCACGGGAATCTCATCGTGAAGATGGCCCCGATCGCCCACCCCGATGACCAGGGCGTCCGGAAGCAGATGGAAGACGGTGATCCCCAGCATGATGCCGGATACGAAACTGAGCGCGATCTGCATTCCCCGATGGGAGAATCTCACGAACAGCGGAAGCAGTCCCCCGATCAGGGAGACCACGAAGAAGGCGGCCAGGGAGAGGATGAATGCGGTCGTCATGTCGGTAGGATATCCGCTGGCGTGCTTTCACTCCCAGCCATCCTGATTCTGGCCCTCGCCTGCACGGCCACGGTGCTCCCGTGGGGCCGTGGTCGCCTGCCGATCCTCATGTACCACAAGGTCCGGCCGGGGCCGGCGGACGGCCTGACGGTGCCCTTGGCGGTCTTTCGCGAGCAGATGAAGACACTCTCCCAAGCGGGGTACGAGTCGATCTC
>CAJWBW010000248.1:0-3315 GCA_913020415.1 uncultured Phycisphaerae bacterium
CGCCACGCCCAACAGCGGCAAGATCGGCACCGGCGGAGTCGACAGCACCGCCCTCATCAAGCCGAAGAAGTTCTTCGGCTCGGCCCGGAACATTGAGGATGGCGGATCGCTGACCATCATCGCCACGGCGCTGGTCGACACCGGCTCCAAGGCCGATGAAGTCATCTTCGAGGAGTTCAAGGGAACGGGCAACTCCGAACTGCACCTGACGCGCAAGCTGGTCGAGAAGCGAATCTGGCCCGCCATCGACATCGCCGCGTCCGGAACCCGACGCGAGGAACTTCTCCTGGATCCCAAGGAGATGGAGCTCGTGGTGCGTCTGCGCAAGGTCGTCTCCGACATGAGCGTGGTCGAGGCCATGGAATTGCTGCGGGGCCGGATGGGGAAGACGAAGTCCAATGCCGAATTCCTGATGACGATGAACCTCAGCTGACGCCCCCGAATCGCCCCGGAACACCGCGATCGCAGCCATTCGGCGACTGCTTCTGGCCGACGTTGCAATTGGGGATATGCTTCCCGGGGGACTTGACCTCCCGTACGGAGCCGTACCGCATGCAGCACTCCACCTCCCGCACCGCCTTCACGCTGACCGAGGTCCTGGTCGTGATGATGATGTTGGCCATCCTCGTCTCGCTGGTCCTCTACGCGACGAGCGGTGTCAGCCGGTCGGATGCCCTCATGCGTTCGCAGAACAACCTGCGTGACATCAACACGCTGATGCAGCAGTACACCGGCTCCAACGACGCGCGGATCCTGCCCAGCCAGTTCGATCGGTACGACGAGGAGAGCGGGGGTGGTGCCACCAAGATCGGCGGTCCCGCTTCGAGGATGTCGTACGAGTTGACCGAAAACGGCGCCGAATGGATCGAGAACAACAACCCCTACCAGAGTCTCGGCCAGGCGGATCTGGATCTCGTGCACCGCGGCACCTGGGCGGATCTGATCTGGGTCGAGGGAAACCTGGGCGACACGCTGTCGGTCGCCGACCTCCAGATCGACGAATGGGGGGGCTCCAGTGGGGACGGACTCTATCGTTCCTACAAGTACTCGGTGCCGGATCGGACCTTCTACGAGCAGAACCCGAGATGGGACAAGAATCCGCTGCGCAGCGCAGTGGTGAACACCTGGAACTGGCCGCGTTGGGACAGCAGCGGTGACGAGACCGACTTCAGCCGTTCCGAGGCCGGAACGCAATCGGCCGACGGTCTGCAGGGGCTTCCCACTCCCCGCGGCTCCGGGGCGTGGGAAAAGGACTACGCAGGTTTCTTTGCGGCCAACAACTTCTTCGATTCGAGAAGTGCCCGCGACATCAGCGGCGACGAGGGCGATTCGACCCGTGATCGCTATTGGGCCGAGGGCCAGATCAAGTCTCCCGGTCGGTCGCTCTATCTCGTCGATTCGTTCGCGGGCGAGACCATCGGCGGCACGCCCGGCTTCCTGGGAACCAGCGACTACGCCACCCAGCAGGAGCAGTACTACGAGGACACCAGCCGATCCTTCGAGGTCGCCGCCCAACGGGACATCAGCACCGACGGCGACGTGACGGAGATCGAAGAGGGACGATGCAACCAGGAAGTGGACTTCCGCTACGGAAATCAGTGCCTGATGCTCTTTCTCGACGGGCATGTCGAGCAGCAGGACCGCTGGTCGCAGATCTGGGATCTCGAGGGCCGGGACGACTCCATCGGCCGGGGGATCCGAATTCTCGATCTGGACAAGCGGCAGGCCCGCCCCAATTGATCGAAAGAGCCCCCCGGAGGGGCGTTCAGGCCCTCTGGAGGCGTTCTTGGTCCGCCAGCCCTTGATAGCCCCCTGAAATTGAGTACACTGATCCGTCTTCCGTCCCGCATCCGGGGCGGTTTTTATTCGGGAACCCGGTGCCATGATTCGCCGGTTTCCCGGGCCCCACCTGGTGGGGTCGGGCATGTCTTCGGGCGTGCCAGGTGGGTCACGGATGGTTACCCCGCCACCGTAGCTCAGTGGTAGAGCACACCCTTGGTAAGGGTGAGGTCACGGGTTCAAGTCCCGTCGGTGGCTTCCAAATACCCGTCGCGGTCGTTCTGCGGCGGGTCGAAAGAGACGGGTCACGCTGTCGCGAGGACACGTGATCAAGGGTCATGAGACCCGGACATGTTGAAGACACTCCCGTACCGGTGCGCCGGACGCATGCAGGACGGGAAACGGATTTCGGAGACTGACTGAAATGGCCAAGGATACCTTTGTCCGCAACAAGCCCCACGTCAACGTCGGCACCATCGGTCACATCGACCACGGAAAGACGACCCTGACGGCGGCGATCACCATGCGCCAGGCACACAAGAACCTGGGCGAAATGCGTGCGTTCGACCAGATCGACAACGCTCCCGAGGAAAAGGCACGTGGCATCACCATCGCCACCAGCCACCAGGAGTACGAGTCGGAAGCCCGCCACTACGCCCACGTCGACTGCCCCGGCCACGCCGACTACGTCAAGAACATGATCACCGGTGCCGCCCAGATGGACGGCGCCATCCTGGTGGTCGCAGCGACCGACGGTCCCATGCCCCAGACGCGTGAGCACATCCTGCTCGCCCGCCAGGTCGGCGTGCCCAAGATCGTGGTCTTCATGAACAAGTGCGACATGGTCGACGACGAGGAGCTCCTGGAGCTCGTCGAGATGGAGATCCGTGAACTTCTGAGCAAGTACGACTTCCCCGGCGACGACATCCCGGTCATCCGCGGCTCCGCCCTCAAGGCGATGGAGTCCGAGGGTGCCGACGACACCGCCGGTGCACCCATCGACGAGCTCATGGACGCACTCGACAGCTACATCCCCACGCCCGAGCGTGCGGTCGACAAGGACTTCCTGATGTCCATCGAGGACGTCTTCTCGATCAAGGGCCGCGGCACCGTCGTGACCGGTCGTATCGAGCGGGGACTGGTCGAAGTCGGCAACGAGGTCGAGATCGTCGGTCTCGGCGACACCAGCAAGACCACCGTCACCGGCGTCGAGATGTTCAACAAGATCCTCGAGGACGCCCAGGCCGGCGACAACGTCGGCTGCCTGCTTCGTGGTGTCGAGAAGGACGACGTCGAGCGTGGGCAGGTGCTTGCCAAGCCCGGCACCATCACGCCCCACACGAAGTTCGAATCCGAGGTGTACGTCCTCACGAAGGAGGAGGGTGGTCGACACACTCCGTTCTTCAGCGGATACAAGCCCCAGTTCTACTTCCGAACGACCGACGTCACCGGTTCACTCGAGCTCGTCGGAGCCGAGATGTGCATGCCCGGCGACAACGTCCAGATGAACATCGACCTCGGCGACAAGCCGATCGC
>CAJWBW010000249.1:0-3310 GCA_913020415.1 uncultured Phycisphaerae bacterium
TCCTTGAATGCGGTCTCGGCGGCCGCGACGTCTCCGGCCTGCAGGGCCTTGAGGAAGGTGTCGGTCTTGTCCTTGATGGTTCGCTTACGCCAACGATTGCGGGCGCGACGTGAATCGGACTGACGGACTCGCTTGGCTCTGTGTGACTTGTTGGGCACCTGAATGACCTCTTCTGAAAACGTGAACGGGGCATTATCCCCGATTTGCCCCCGAATGCAACGTTCGGGGGGCAAAGTGGCCTTGGAGGCCCGTAAACGCCCCTGCCGGGCAACGCAGGTGGCAGGGCTCGAACCTGCAACCTTCGGTTTCGTAGACCGATGCTCTATCCAATTGAGCTACACCTGCCTTGAAGGGGGCAGATCCTATCACAGACCCCCGCTCCGCTCCAGCGGGGTGGCTTCCCGACCCACGAATACCAGAGTGACTCTTGGTCGGAGATAGGTGTTCATTTGGGGATGGGCCTCGGGTATACTCTTCTTTCCACTCTGGCGCCCCCGTAGGGGGCAATTTTCTCGGCAACCCCACATACCCGCAGATCGGTGACCGGAAGCAAGATGACCGCCACCTCAACGAATATCCCGAAGGCCCACGACGTCCCCGTCCCCGATGTGGACGTCCTCAAGGGTTGGCTGCTGGACATGCTTCGCATACGCGAGTTCGAAGTCCGTTCCATGCAGGCGTATCAGAACAAACTCGCCGGCGGCTTCCTGCATGTCTACAACGGCCAGGAAGCGGTTGCGGTGGGGTGTCTCGGAGCCATGCGGCCGACGGATCCGGTCATCACCGCCTACCGGGACCACGGACATGCGCTGGCTCGGGGGTTGGATCCCAAGATCGGCTTTGCTGAGTTGTTCGGCCGCATCGACGGATGCGCCAAGGGCAAGGGCGGATCGATGCACTTCTTCGATTGCGACAACTACATGTTCGGCGGGCACGGCATCGTCGGCGCGCAGTGTCCGCTGGGAACTGGACTTGCGTTTGCGACCAAGTACCTGGACGAAGTCGTCAACGGAGGGCGGAGCGAGTCCGTGACCGCCTGCTTCCTCGGGGACGGAGCCCTGAACCAGGGGTCGGTGCACGAGGCCATGAACCTGGCGGCGATCTACGATCTGCCCATCGTCTTCTGCGTCGAGAACAACCGCTACGCGATGGGAACCGCGATCGATCGGTGCACTGCCTCCGGTGGCCAGATCACGAACCGTGCGGTGGCCTTCGGCATGGAGGCCCGCACCATACGCGGCATGGACGTCATCGAGGTCTACCGGGAGATGAAGGAGATCGTCGAGTGGTGTCGGGCCGAATCCAAGCCCTTCTTCCTCGACATCGACACCTACCGGTTCAAGGGCCATTCGATGTCCGACCCGCGGAAGTACCGGACCAACGAGGAAGAGGCCGAATTCGAGGCCCACGATCCCATCGACAACCTGTCCCGCTACCTCATCTCCTCCAATCTGATGACCCAGGAGGAGATCAAGGCGATGTCCAAGTCGGTCCGCAGCGAGATCCGCGAGGCGCTCGAGTGGGCCAAGAAGTCGCCGGATCCCGATGTCTCCGAACTGCATCACGATGTGTACGCCGACACCTGGGGGCCGTACACCGGGACGTCGCTGCCCCGCTACATGCTCGAGCAGCGACAGGCGGAAGGAGGCTCCGGCCATGGCGCGTGAGATCGAGTTCCGCGAGGCACTTCGGGAGGCGATGAGCGAGGAGATGCGGATCGATCCGCGGGTCTTCCTCATCGGCGAGGAGGTGGCCGACTACGACGGCGCCTACAAGGTGTCGAAGGGCATGCTGGAGGAGTTCGGACCGCGTCGAATCATCGATGCTCCGATCTCCGAAAGCGGATTCGCCGGCATGGGGATCGGCGCAACGATGCTGGGCCTTCGTCCCATCGTCGAGTTCATGAGCTGGTCGTTCAGCCTGGTCGCGGCGGACCAGATCCTCAACAACGCCCCCAAGATCCTGTACATGTCGGGCGGTCAGCTCGGATGTCCGATCGTCTTCCGCGGCAACGACGGCGCGGGAGGGCAGCTGGGTTCGACCCATTCATGGTGCGTCGAGTCCCTCTATGCGAACGTTCCCGGGCTCAAGATGGTGATCCCGTCGAATCCGTACGACGCGAAGGGCTTGATGAAGAGCGCCATCCGCGACGACAACCCGGTCTTCTGCCTGGAGTCCGAGCGGCTGCTCTCGATCACCGGCGACGTGCCCGAGGAGGAGTACGTGGTTCCCATCGGCAAGGCGGTCGTCCGTCGGCCGGGCAGCGACTGCACGCTGGTCGCCTTCGGGCGGACGGTCTACTTCTGCGAAGAGGCCGCCGAGGAGCTGGCCAAGGAGGGGATCGACTGCGAGATCCTCGACATGCGGTCCATCCGTCCGCTGGATCTCGACGCCATCGTCGAGTCCGTCCGGCGGACCAACTACTGCGTCGTGGTTGATCAGTCGTGGTCCTTCGCATCCGTGGGATCCGAAGTGGCGGCCGAGGTCCACAAGGCCTGCTTCGACGACCTCGACAATCACGTGCATCGCGTGCACAACGACGACGTGCCCGCACCCTACTCGTACGAACTCGAGCAGGAGATGCTTCCCAACGCCCGCAAGATCTGTGAGGCAGTCCGCGCTGCCACCTACAACGCCTGATCGAGGATGCTGCGAGATGCCAATTGAGATCACCATGCCACGGCTGTCCGACACGATGGAGCAGGGCACCATCGTGAAGTGGCACGTCGCACAGGGCGACACGGTCGAGTCGGGAGACGTGCTCGCCGACGTCGAGACCGACAAGGCGACCATGGAGATGCAGGCCTACGACGACGGCACGATCACCGACATCAGCGTGTCCGAGGGCCAGCCGGTCTCGATCGGTACGGTGGTGGCGATGATGGTCGAGGAGGGGGAAGAGGTCGGCGAGGTCGCTGAAGCGTCTTCCGCTCCCGCCGCGGAGCCGACGCCGACGCCCGCCCCGGCACCCGCTTCCGCATCCCCGCCTGCGGCCGCTCCTGCGGCCAGCGTTCCGTCCGAGTCGACCGCCAGAGCGATGCCGGCCGCACGCACCCGTTCGGGACAGGTACGGATCTCCCCGGTGGCTCGTCGGCTGGCCGAGGAGCACGGAGTCGACGTCGCCAGTCTGCAGGGCTCGGGACCCATGGGTCGCATCGTCAAGCGCGACGTGCTTGGCGCGGTCGGTGCCGTCCGTGAAACCGCTGCATCCGTTCCGCCGTCGGCCGCCCCGGCCGCCCCGGCTGCCGCACCCGTCCCCGTTGCGACGCCGGTCGTTCCCGCGACTCCCGTCTCGGCGTCCGGATCCAAC
>CAJWBW010000250.1:0-3306 GCA_913020415.1 uncultured Phycisphaerae bacterium
CCGGGCCATGGAACTCTGCTGCACCGGCCGACCGGTCAAGGCCGAGGAGGCGAAGGCCATCGGACTCGTCTCCTCCGTCAGCGGCGCCGACGAGTTCGAGGCCGCGGTCGCCAAGTTCGCCGGTCGGCTCGCCGCCCTGCCCCCGCGGGCACTCGATCTGACCAAGCGGCTGATCAACGCCTCCTATGGCAACAACCTCGAGGAGCAGCTCGAGGCGGAAGCCTTTGCTCAGGACACCGCCGGCAAGACCAGCGATCACTTCGAAGGCGTCACCTCGTTCCTGGAGAAGCGCCAGCCGGCGTTCACGGGCCGATGAGCCGCGTCGCCGTCATCGGAGCCGGCGCCATGGGTGCCGGCATCGCCCAGGTCGCGGCCCAGCACGGCTGGGACGTGCACCTGCAGGACGTGGACGATGCCGTGGTCGAAGCGGCCATTGCGGGCATTCGCAAACGGCTCGATCGTCTGGTCGAGAAGGGACGCATCACCGCGGAGGATGCCGATGCCGCCGGTGAACGGCTGCATCCCGTCGATGGTCGGCTGGGAGACTGCGAACTCCTGATCGAGGCCATCGTCGAGGACCTCGAGGTCAAGACGAACGTGCTCGGCGATCTCGTCCCCCGGCTGCCTTCGGATGCGATCGTCGCGACCAACACCTCCTCGCTGTCGGTCGGTGAACTCGGGGATCGCCTCGGCATCCCCGGTCGATGCTGCGGCATGCACTTCTTCAATCCCGCGCCGATCATGAAGCTGGTCGAAGTCGTCCGTGGTCGCGATACCGACGAGGCGGTGGTGGACCGGGTCGCGGACATCGCGGCGGCGTGGGGCAAGCAGGTCGCCCGCTGCGCCGACACGCCGGGCTTCATCGTCAACCGCGTCGCCCGCCCCTACTACCTCGAGGCGTTCCGCATCGTGGAAGACGGAATCGCGAGTCCCGACTTCATCGACGACACCATGAAGACCATCGGTGGATTCCGCATGGGCCCGATGGAACTCACCGACTTCATCGGGCACGACGTGAACACCGCCACGACGCGGACGGTCTGGGAGCAATGGAACCGCTCGGCGCGCCTCGCACCGAGCTGGCTGCAGGAGTCGCTGGTATCGGAAGGTCACCTCGGGCGCAAGAGCGGCCGCGGCATCTACGACCATCAGGCGGACACACCGACGTGCGTCATCCAGGTCGTGGAGAACGCACCCGCCCCTTCCGATGAACTGGCCGCCGCTGCGATGGACTGCGTTCGTCATGCCTCGGAGCAGGAGGCCACGCCCGAGCAGGCCCTGGTCTTCGCCCGGATTCTTACGTCCCTGATCAACGAGGCACGATGGGCCGAACACGACGGAGTCGCTGCCCGGGCCGATATCGACACCGCGGTCCGCTACGGGGTCAACTACCCGCGGGGGCTGCTGGAGTGGCGGGATTCGATCGGCCACGAGCGGGTCTCGGGCCTGCTCCGGGCCCTTGATGCCGCCACGGAGGACGATCGGTTCATCGAACCGGCATGAAAAAACGGACCCGCCGCAAGGCGGGTCCGTCCATTCGGAAATCTGAAACTGGTTCAGTGGCGGCGGCGGCGGGATGCCAGGCCGGCGAGGCCGAGCAGCGCCAGGGCGCCGGGGGCGGGAACACCCGTCCACTGGATGTTGTCGATGTAGATCGATTCGTTCGAGGAGTTCGACACGAACTGGATCACCAGTTCGCCCGAACCGGCGGCACTCAGCGACGTCCAGTTGGCTTCGAGTTCGGCGAAGTCGTTGTCGATGTCCTGGCCCGTGGTGTCGATCAGCACGCTGTCACCGAAGGTGATGTAGATCAGATCGGTGTCTTCCCAACCGGTCGAGCGAACGAACAGATCGAGGGACACACCGGTTGCTCCGGCGACGGCCTCGAAGGTCATGATGACCAATCCGTCGGTGTCACCCATCTGGTAGCCCTGGATTCCATCGGTGTAGGCGCCGATGCCGGCACCGGTGTAGTTGGTCACCCCGAAGTAGTCGCCGTCGGAGAAGCCGGATCCACCGAGGTCCTCGAACCAGACCGTCCAGTTGTCGCCGACCACCGTGTGATCGCCGTAGTTGGACAGCCAGTGGCTCGTGGTGTCAGCGTCCTCGAAAGCACCGCTGCCGACCGAGTATTCTTCAAAGCTTTCGGACTGGATGACGGTACCGAGGACCGTGCTGCCCAAAGCGAACGTAGCCGCGAGCGCGGCGCATGCGTGCGTGGTTTTCATGATTCTTCCCTCTTCATTTCCCAAGGGAGGCCGAAGCCACCAGTTTCTCTTTCCGCGGCCATAGTAAGGGTTTAGAGCCGATACTCAATCGGAGAACCCAGACAAATTCCAAGGTTTCTCGGACCCTGCTTCTGATCGGATTCCTTCGTAATCACACCCAGAATCCCTGCTAGAATCACCCTGAGCCATGCCACAACGCCGTGCAGCCATCGTAAAGGCGGTCCGAACCCCGTTCGGCCGCTACGGAGGATCCCTCTCCACCGTCCGCCCGGATGATCTCGCCGCCCTCGTGATCGCCGAGGCCGTCGGCCGATCCGGGGTCGATCCGGACCTGATTGCGGACATCTACCTCGGAGCCGCGAACCAGGCCGGGGAGGACAATCGCAATGTGGCCCGCATGGCCGCGCTTCTGGCCGGACTGCCCGACACGGTGCCCGGCAGCACGGTCAACCGACTCTGCGCATCCGGACTCGAAGCCATCAACATCGCCGCCCGCATGATCGAAGCCGGTTGCGGCGACGTCTACATCGCCGGCGGCACGGAAAGCATGAGCCGTGCTCCGTTCGCCATGGCGAAGTCCTATACCGCCTTCAACCGCCAGCCCGAGATCCACGACACCA
Source organism: uncultured Phycisphaerae bacterium (assembly GCA_913020415.1). Lineage (GTDB taxonomy): Bacteria > Planctomycetota > Phycisphaerae > Phycisphaerales > SM1A02 > UBA854. The sequence continues at coordinate 2,849 of CAJWBW010000250.1, forward strand.
CCATCGGCTGGAGGTTCACGAATCCGAAGCTCGCCGCCCTGCACCACCCCTACTCCATGGGGCAGACGGCGGAGAACGTCGCACGCAAGTTCGACATCGGTCGCGAGGAGCAGGACCGCTTCGCCGTGCTCAGCCAGCAACGCTGGACTCTGGCCAACGAGATGGGGTTCTTCGCCGACGAACTCGTTCCCGTCGAAGTGCCTCAGCGCAAGGGCGATCCCGTGATCGTCGACACGGACGAACACCCCCGGCCCCAGACGACGCTCGAGTCGCTGGCGAAGCTCCGCCCGGTGTTCGCCGACGACGACAAGGGCACGGTCACCGCGGGCAACTCGTCGGGCGTCAACGACGGCGCCGCCGCCCTCGTGCTCATGGAAGCGTCCGTGGCGGAGCGGAACGGACACGAGATTCTGGCCCTGGTCGGGGCCCACGCCTCGGCGGGGGGCGACCCCGCCACC
>CAJWBW010000251.1:0-3285 GCA_913020415.1 uncultured Phycisphaerae bacterium
AGAGGCGATGTTTGTCGGCTCCTGGGCCGACATCGCGGTGACGCTTCCGCCGGGCGAGTTCACGTAGAGGCTGATGTCGGCTTCCGGATCCTCGTTGGCGAGGAACAGCAGCTGGGCGACGATGAGGTTCGCCATGCCGTCGGAGACCCCTCCGCTGCAGAACACGATGCGATCCTTCAGAAGGCGGGAGAAGATGTCGTAGGCGCGTTCCCCGCGTCCTTCCTTCTCGATGACGATTGGTATGAGACTGCTCATGGATCCTGCTCCCGACTGAATCAGTTGGCGTCCTTGCTCTCGGTGGTGGGGTACTCGAAGACTTCATCGACGAGACCGTAGGCCTTGGCCTCATCGGCGGTGAAGTACTTGTCCCGTTCGGCATCGGCCGCCACGGTCTCGTAGGGCTGCCCGGTGTGCTCGGCGAGGATCCGGTTGAGCGTCTCCTTCGACTTGATGATCTGGTCGGCCTGGATCTTCACGTCACTGGTCTGTCCCCACACGCCGCCGTAGGGCTGGTGGATCATGACCTTCGCGTGCGGAAGGATGTGCCGATAGCCGGGCGCACCCGCCGACAGGAGGACGGCACCGCCGGAGTAGGCGCGACCGATGCAGTACGTGGACACCTCGGAGGAGATGAACCGCATCGTGTCGTAGATCGCCAGGGTGTCGTCGACCGCGCCGCCGGGGCTGTTGATGTAGAGGTTGATCCGCTGTCCCCGCTTCTGATCCTCGAGGTACAGCATCTGCATCATGATGCGGGCTGCACTGTGCTGGTTGATCTCCCCCGCAAGGAAGATCACTCGATTCTCGAGCAGTAGTTCGTCAAGCGTCATCTCCCGCGTCCGCTGGTAGCTGGCCGCGGCCGCCTGCGGGGCCATGCCCCCGGGGAGTCCCGGCAGTGCCTGCGAGATGCGTGGATCGATGACCTGTCCCGTTCGTTCCATCATGGGCTTCGTTCCTTCAGACCGGTTGTCCGGCAGTCGGGCCATGATAGGCCCCGTGGTCGTCTCGGCAAGCGTGCAGCGTACCCGGCTCAGTCAAACTCGTCCGAGAGATTCGGCGGATGCTCCATCGGGAGGGGAGGTGGTGGATCATCCGTGGATGGCAACCGGGTCGCTCCGGGGTCGTCGGATGCACCCCGGGGCAGGATGATCCGGAAACGGCAGCCCCCTCCCTGAACGTCGAGCAGCAGGATCTCGCCGCCATGGTCCTCGATGATTCGCCGGGTCACCGGAAGGCCCAGACCGGTTCCCCGCTGGCCCTTCGTGGAGGCGAACGGCCTGAAGACCTCCTCCCGTCGGCCCGGATCGATTCCGGGCCCGTTGTCGGTCACTTCGATCCGAATCCCGTCCCGATCGGATCGGGCCCGGAGTTCGACCCGGCCGGACTTGGACTCGACGGCTTCCACCGCATTCAACATGAGATTCAGCAGGGCCTGGTGGAGGGCGTTTGCGTCACAGGTGACCGGATCCAGATCGGGTTCACACTCCCCGACGAGCCGGACCTTCTTGCGGAGCGCGAGCGGATCGACCAGTGCAATCACATCCTGGATGATCTGGTCGAGATCGCAGGAGTCCAGTTCTAGCGATCTGGTTCGGGAATACGCAAGCATGTTGAAGGTGAGATCGTAGATCCGATCGAGGTTCCGGCTCAGGATCGGCCATCCCTCCCGCGCCATCTCGAGGTCCCCCCGCTGGATGCCCAGTTCGACCGCCGAAGCGCCCCCCCGAAGCCCCTGGAGAATGTTCTTGATGGCGTGGCTGATCGAAGCCACGGTGTGGCCGACAGAGACGAGCCGGTCCTGATCGATCGATCCGGACGGCCCGCCGAGGTCCCGATCCGCATCGATCAGTCGGAAGACCGTACCGCCACAACGGATCCGATCGTCGGACGCCAGCACCACCCGGGATTCGATCCGCTTCTCGTTCAGAAAGGTCCCGTTGGCAGAATCGAGATCGCGAAGCAGCCAATCCGCTCCGTCCGGGGTCAGCTCCGCGTGGCGGCGGCTGATGGACATGTCCGTCAGGGGGTAGGCTTCCGTCGAACGACCGATCAGCTGCGGCTCGCCATCGGGCAGCGGAAAAGCCCGTCCCTGATCCGGTCCCTCGATGACCTGCAGCATTCGCATGCACCCGATTGTAGCCGGCCCGGCTGGTACGATGCTTTCCCCATGGCCGGACGCACCGCCTACAAACCGCCGAAGTTCGATCCCGCTCATCGCGTGGTCGTCCTGCGCGGAAAGGATTCCTTTCTCGTACGTGAGTACACGAAGCGGCTGTCCGGACTGCTGGAGGAGACCCACGGTGACATCGAGTGGTTCACCTTCGACGGAGCCGCCACCTCCGCGGCCGATGTCCTGGACGAACTGCGGAGCTTCGGACTGCTGCAGCAGCACAAGCTGGTGATCGTCGAACAGGCCGACGCCTTCCTCGCCAACAGCGCCGGGAGCAAGGGGCCCAGCCGGACCCGACGGCTCCTCGAGGAGTACGTGCAGCAACCGGTCGAGAACGCCACGCTGCTGCTGAAGTCCGAGACCTGGAAGGCCGGCAAGCTGGACAAGCTGATCGCCGCCGAAGGGCTCATGCACAAGATCGAGTTGAACGAGGCGACGGACATGCCCTTCGCGGTCCGCTGGTGCGTCGGCCGTACCGCCAAGGCCCACGGGGCGACCATCGAGGAGACCGCCGTCACCCTGCTGATCAAGCGCATCGGCATGGAGTTCGGACGATTGGACAGCGAACTGGGCAAACTGGCCTCCCTTGTCGGACCGGACGGCACCATCACCCGGCAGCAGGTCATCGAGATGACGGGCGTCAGCCGCGAGGAGCAGGCCTGGGCCATCCAGGAGGCCATCCTGTCCGGACGGACCGAAACCGCACTGGGCACCCTCCGTGAACTGCAGGAGGTTTCACGTCAGCCCACCGAACTGATTCTCTGGTCCCTGATCGATCTGCTGCGAAAGCTGCACGCCACCTCGGCCCTGCGTGCCCAGGGAGTGCCGGAATCCGAGATCTGCCGCCAGCAGAGGTTGTTCGGATCCAGTCGGGCTCCCGTACTCCGCATGGCCAGCCGGGTCGACGCCACCACCTTCTCCCGAATGCTTCGGTCCATTCTCCGGGACGTCCACGGAATACGTTCGGGGTACGGCCGGAGCGAACGAACTCTTGAACGAATGACGATCCGGATTGCCGATACCCTGAGTACGCTCGCGGCATGATGATCGGTAGGTCAGGGGACACACCGGCGGCCAGGAAGGCCATCCATCGCGTCAGGAGACTCCCATGAGCG
>CAJWBW010000252.1:0-3241 GCA_913020415.1 uncultured Phycisphaerae bacterium
ACCGATGTCGCCCGCATGCCCATGATCATCATGATCGTCATGGTCATCGTGGTCCTCGGCGGCCAGGTTCTCCTCCACCCACTCGACGGCGGCTTCGTGGTCCGCTTCGCTGGATTCGTTGTTGAAGACGATCCAGAAGGGTTCGGAGTGCTCGGGGCCTTCGGTCGCGTAGAGTTCCAGCTCCACGAGATAGATGCCGGGCAGCGGCGTGTTCGTCGGGTGATTCAGGAAGAAGCTCAGATGCCGGTGGATTCCCCCATCCGGCTGGACGGCCAGATCGAAGCCGCCCGAAGCGGAAGCGCCGATCTCGAACGAACTGGGGCCGAAGCTGACGGTGATGGACTCCTCGATCCCTTCGTCGAATCCGTTGCCGTTCCACATCCGAAGTCCGGCCAGGGACTCCCACCCCACGCGAGCGTCGGGATTGAAGGTGCCCGGGTAGGCCTCCCAGCCGGGGTCGGCCGTGAATCCGGGGACGCCGGCATCGCCGAACTCGGACTCGAAGGTGCGCATCTCGCCGGAGACCGCGTCATCCGAAATCAGACCGGTCGTGATGCGGCCGTTCTCAACGCCGACGTAGATGTCGCCGGCGTGCCCGACGTGCCCTCCGTGATCATCGTCGCCGGCCATCACCACCGGTGATGCGGCAAGCAGGGTGCACAGGGGCAGCCATGCCAGCCTGCGGATGAAACGATTTTCGTTCTTTGATGGGGATAACATCAAACCTTCTCCTTCTCCTACCCCGATCAGAAACTTCGACCGGCAACATTCGGGTCGAACCGATTTCGATCGGGGCCAGTAAATACTTCGATGAATGAGAGCGTCTCGACGTGGCCGTCGACGAACCCGTAGTTGGCACGGGCGCTCTTGGTCTTGGGTTCGCCCGACACGACGCTGGTGTTGACCTGGTTGGAGGCCAGAATCGCGGGCGCATCGGGCAGTGAATCGTTGATCCACCAGTTCTCGACGTGCACGTGATCGGCTCCCGCAAAGGAACCGGTTCCGACCATGTGCAGGAAGTGAACGGTGTTGGAGGCGCTCTTCACCCGACTGAGGCGATCCGCCGCCATGCTGCGGTCGATTGCGGCATCCGGCGAATGCGTACGGGACAGGTAGTTGTTCCAACCGTAGCTCGTCCGACGGTACCGGTTGGTCGTCCCCTGGACCGGAATCGACCAGTGTGGGCTGTCGTCCAGAGGCGATCGGATCACTCCGTTGATGTCGACGTACTCACCGATGAGGTTGAGCCATGCGATCGACTCGTTGGCCAGCCCCCCGTGGGCCAGCCCCGCATCCGCGAACTGACCCTTGGAATCCACTGCGTACTGATAGTGGGCCATCTGCAGCGAGCGGAGATTGGAGGTGTCCTCGGCGACTCGGCTCTGGTGGGCCATCGTTCCCAGCGAGGGGATCAGCAACGCGATCAGGATTCCCAGTACCGCAATGACCACCAGCAGTTCCACGAGGGTGAATCCTCGAGGAATCATCGTCTTCCGACGAATCGGGTGGAAAGTACGTACGGGGTTCATTGATCGCTCCGAGCAGGAACCGGGGTCCGAAACCAAACCCGAATGGTAGCTATCGGCAGAGCATTGTCAATACTAATGGCAATATGTTGCCATTAAATCGCCGCGTGCGTCGATTCATCGATATGCTGTGCCTATGGCACCCCAACGCCAGACCAAGCAGCTGCAGGCCATTCGGCGGACCATCGAGGAGGCCGCCCGGCCCCTGTCCATCGAGGAGCTGCACAGCCTCGCGAGTGAAACCACCGATTCCCTGGGCCTCCGAACCGTCTATCGAATCGTTCGGCGACTCGTGGAGGAAGGTGAGATCTCCCCGGTTGCGGTCCCGGGCAAGAGCGACCGCTACGAACTGGCATCCATCGCCTCATCCCACCACCATCACTTTCACTGCACATCCTGCGACCGGTACTTCGACATCCACGGCTGTCCGGGTGGCCTGAACAAGCTGGTTCCCGAGGGGTTCAAGCTTGAAAACCACGACCTGACCCTCACGGGACTGTGCGCGTCCTGCGCGTGACCGGCTCCCGCCGGGCGAACGACAACTCTCCATGATCGCCTCCGCCATCTTCCTGTGTCTCTTCTGCCTGCTTGCGTCGATGCTTCGTCGCAAGGCGTGGCTGTCGGTTGCGCTCTTCTTTCTCTCCCTGATCCTCATCGTGCTGCTGTTCATGCACCACGCCACGGATCCTTTGGACCTCAGCTGGTGATGAATCAGGATCGCCCCATGCAGACACGCCGCAGCGAGCATCCGCTCTGGAGCCTCTGGCTGCGGGTGGAACTGGCGATCCAGCACCTCTGCGTTCTGGGAATCTGCGGCGTCCTGCTCGGAGCGTTCTGGGTCCAGTTCGCCCAGGGAGAATACCCCTGTCCACTGTGCCTGCTGCAGCGGATGGCCATGATCATGACCGCCGTGGGCTCGATCTTCATCATCACGCACGGGCATCTCGCACGAATCCAGGGCTTCTCCGTCATCGGTCTCGGTTACGGCATGTCCGTGCTCGCAGCCCTCGTGGGCATGCTGATCTCGGCCCGTCAGGTGCTGCTGCACATCGAACCCGGGGACCCCGGCTACGGCAGCCCGATGCTGGGCCTGCACCTATACACCTGGGCCCTGATCGTGTTCCTGACGGTCATTCTGGTCAGCGGCATCATGCTCATCTTCGGCCGTGATCCTGAACTGCACCGGCACCGCTTCCGATCCGCCGACGGTCAGGATGCGACGCCCGCCGGGTCCCGCCTCCCCTGGTACTCCTGGTGCACCTTCTGCATCTTCGGGGTCATCATCCTGGCCAACGCCGTATCGGCCTTCGCCGAAGCGGGGTTCAACGCCTACCTTCCCGACAATCCCACGTCCTACCTGCTGTTCGAATAATCCCGCATTCGGGTTCAGCCCCTCTCTGCACGGACCGATGAATCCGGCTCACCCGCTGGAGGAACGCCCATGTGCACCGATGGAATCTGTCGACGAATCTGCTCCCGGCCGTGCCAACGCCGCCGGCCCGCCGCCGCGGCGAACTTGACCGCCCTGACGGTGGCCACGTCCCCGGCGACTTCGGATGCTCCCGTCATCCCGTTGGTCTTCACCAATCCGGCTTCGATGCGCATGGTCTCGGCCACCCCCATCGAACGACGGGCGTGCGCCTGAGGCGATCTGTACCAAGATACCAGCGTCGGCAGCACGCTCTACATGCGACCGAGAAACGCACTCGCCACCT
>CAJWBW010000253.1:0-3231 GCA_913020415.1 uncultured Phycisphaerae bacterium
CGACGCCGGTACTCCACCCCGTTGATGTACACCCCCCCGCTGGTGGGCTCGTAGAAGCGACAGAGGATGTTGGCGATGGTGCTCTTGCCACCACCGGTGGCTCCCACCAGGGCGATCGATTGACCGGACCGGATCTCCAGATCGAATCCCTCGAGCACCGGCTCGCCTTCGACGTACGAGAAGCCGACGTCGCGGAACTCGATCCGGTCGATGCGTCGGTCCCCCCCGTCCCATCCTTCCGGCGCCTCGGGGTCGTTGATCGCGGCGAGACGCACCAGCTCCTGCACCTCGGAGGAATCACGGATGGCGGGTTCCGTATCGAGAAGATCCTGCACACGTTCCGCCGCAGCCTGGGCCGCCTGGAGATCGGTGAACCGCCGGGCCAGTTCCTGGATCGGCATGAAGAAGTTGACCGCGTACTGCATGAACGCGATCAGCATGCCCAGCGTGAGCCCTCCGACCTGGACGTCGATGCCTCCTCGCCAGAGCGCAACCCCCACACCGATGCTTCCGATGGACAGCACCATCGGCAGGTAGACGGCCGACTGGAGCGAGTTCCGCAGCGACCAGTCGTGCATGTCGCGCGAGAGCACCCGGAACTCCTCGAGGTTCTCCTCCTCGCGAACGAGGGTCTTCGTCGTCCGGATGCCGGAGATCGATTCACTGAAATTCGCCGTGATCAACGAGTTCGTCCGGCGCATCATCCGGGAACTGCGGAGGATCTTGTGCTGGAAGTAGAACGTGGTGCCGGCCAAGAGCGGCACGATGCAGAGCACGGCCAGGGCCAGCTTCCAGTTGAGCAGGAACATCGCGATCACGATGCCGCCGATGAAGCTGGTTCCCCAGAACAGATCGAGCATGAACCACGGCATCAGGGACGAGACCTTCATGCAGTCGGATGTCAACCGGGACAGAATCCAGCCCTGCGGACGGGTGTCGAACCAGGAGAAGGACAGATCCTGAAGCCGACCGAAGCTCCGGGTGCGCAGATCGTAGGCCACGCCGGTCGAGACGCGTCCCGCGAGCATGATGAAGCACCAGACGATGACGCAGGTGGACACGATCACCACCAGGTACAGCAGCCACCAGAGCATGACCTCCTCGCCGCCGCGTCGATCCACGATCGAATCGATCACCAGACCGGTGATCAGGGGCATCAACGTATCCATTCCCGCCATTCCGATTCCGCTGGCCGCCAGACCGACCATCGATCCGCGATAGGGACGGGCATGGCCAAAGATGCGGCGCCAGAGCCTCGCATCGATCCGCTGCGGAAGCTCGTGCTCCTTGACCGTCAGATCATCCATCGCCCCCCTCCTTTCCCGCCGGCGACTGGATGGCCCACAACCTCCTGTAGAGCCCGTCCACTCCGACGAGCTCGTCGTGCGAACCGTGCTGGACGATTCGTCCGCCATCCATGACGAGAATGCGATCCGCGTGCATGAGAGTCGCGATCCGATGGGCGATCACGATCGTGGTCTGACGATGATGACGCCGACGGAGCGCCTCGAGGATCAGCGACTCCGTCTCCGTATCCACGGCACTGAGCGCGTCGTCGAGCACGAGGATGTCCGGAACCTGAAGCAGGGCGCGGGCCAGCGCCACCCGCTGCCGCTGTCCGCCCGAAAGCGTCACCCCCCGTTCGCCGACCGCCGTCTCGTACCCGTGTTCGAAGGCGAGGATGGAATCATGGATCTCGGCCGCCGCGGTGGCTTCGTGCATTTCGTGTTCGGCCGCGGAGGGACTGGCCAGCAGGATGTTCTCCCGCAGGGTCTTCGAGAAGAGGAAGGGCTCCTGGAGCACCACGGCGATCCGGGCCCGGATGCGCTTCCTCCCCAGTTCGCGCAGTTCGTCGTCCCCCAGCCGGATCGAGCCCGTGTCGTAGTCGTACAGCCGCAGGAGCAGATTGACGATCGTGCTCTTTCCGCACCCCGACGGACCGACGATCGCCAGCGTCTCCCCGGGCTCCACGGAGAAGCAGACATCATGCAGCACCGGTGACGACGACCGGTGCGAGAAGGTCACCCCGTCGAAGACGATCCCCGAACCGACCGGTTCCGCATGCCGTATCGGATCCGACATGGATTCGACGGGCACGGCGAGGATCTCGCGGATCCGATCGAAGGCGACGGTGGCCCGGCCGAGATCGGACAGGATCCGTCCCATCTGCCGGACCGGCCAGATGAACATCGTCACCGCCGTGATGAAGAAGTAGAAGCTGCCGATCTCCAGTTCGCCGTTGACCAGCAGGATGATGCCCACCCCGACGACGATGGCCTTCTGCAGCATGCACATCAGATCGGAGATCGACCAGAATCTGGCCATGAGCGAGTACAGCCGGTAATCGAGGTCCCGGTGCGTCGTGTTCCGCACGTCGAACTGCTCGACCTCGTACTCCTGCCGCGCGAACGCCCGGACGACACGGACGCCCGACAGGTTCTCCTGGATCGCACTGGTCATTCGTCCCTCCGCTTCGTCCTTGAGACGGAACAGTGACCGCACCTTTCGGAAGAAGAGCAGCGAGAAGGCCGTGATGAACGGAATCGTCACCACCGCCGCGAGCGTCATCCAGGGGTCGATCAGCAGCATCAGAGGGACCGGCAGCAGCAGCAGCAGGCAGGCCCGGCCCACCTCCACCATCTGATTGGCCAGAAACATGCGGATGGTGTCCACATCCGACGTGCAGCGCTGCACCAGATCGCCCGTCTCGTGCCGGTCGAAGTAGTCGCACGGAAGGTGCTGCAGACGGTCGTAGACCCGGTCCCTGAGCTGCAGCACCACGCCCTCGCTGGCCTGCGCTGACCATCGTCCGCGAAGGTAGGTGAACCCACCGGCGAGGATCGAAAGCGACGCCACGACGAGACCGGGCACCCACAGGGCATCGGCCAGGTAGTCCGCACCCCCCATCGCGGGTACCAGCAGCCGAACGAACAACGACGGACGTGCGGCCTGGTCCGGATCGAGCACACCGTCGATCACGACCTGTGGAATGAGCGGAACCAGATACAGCAGGACCGACGAGACCAGCAATGCGGTCAGTGCGGCCGCATAGCGCTTGCGGAACCCGCGGGTGAGACTCCAGAAGGTGATGGTGCCTCCGGACATCAACACTGCACGGACGATGTCGCCGGAGCAAGGGAGACCGGCCCCGCCTGCCGACGTCCGCATGCCGATGCGCGATCGGTCCGGCGGGCGGCATGCCGGACCGGCCGCAGGGTGGCGTCTGCACGA